>WRIF01000220.1 GCA_009782865.1 Promicromonosporaceae bacterium | reverse complement strand
AAGGCCCTTCTGCGGAAACTAGAGCGCGCCGGGGCCGAAGCCCCGCGCGATCACCGAGGGGTGGCTACTTCTCGATGTCGATGCCGGTGATCATCACGTCGTCGATGGGACGGTCGCCGGGGCGGGTGGGGGTGGAGCCGATGGCGTCGACCACCGCCCGGGACTCGTCGTCGGCCACGCGACCGAAGATGGTGTGCTTGCCGTTGAGCCAGGGAGTCTCGGTGGTGGTGATGAAAAACTGGGAGCCGTTGGTGCCGCCCACCTCACCGGTGATCGGGTCGCGGCGCTTGCCGGCGTTGGCCATGGCGAGCAGGTACTTCTCGTTGAAGGCGAGCTCGGGGTGGATCTCGTCGTCGAACATGTAGCCGGGACCGCCGGTGCCCGTGCCGAGGGGGTCGCCGCCCTGGATCATGAAGTCGTCGATGACCCGGTGGAAGATCACGCCCTCGTACAGCGGGGTACCCTCCATTGAGTCGCCGGTGACCGGGTCCTTCCAGTCCTTGGAGCCGTCGGCGAGGCCAACAAAGTTGGCGACGGTCTTGGGGGCCTGGTCTGCAAAGAGCTCGAGGCGGATGTCGCCGAGCGTGGTGTGCATGGTTGCGATCATGTTCCCAGTATCTCACGCGACGAAACGTTCTTTTTCGCGCGCGCCGGCCCCTCCCCGATGGCAGAGTATGACCATGGCACTCAGGACTATGACCCAGGCAGAAGCCGATCGGATGCTGGCAGAGGCCGCCCACCGGGCCGCCGCCCTGCAGGAGACCGCCCGCAGGGCCGCCGAGCAGGCGGGCGGGTACGCCGAACAGGCGCGGATCGCCGCCCACCAGGCCAAGGACTGGGCCGAGCCCCGCCTGCGGGACTTCCTGGCGTGGGCCAAGCCCCGGGCCACCAAGGCATGGCAGGACGCCCTGCAGGCGGCCGCCCCCCGATTTGAGCAGCTCGCCGGGAAGACCGCCCCCCTGCTGGACACCGCCCACGAGAAGCTGGTGCCGCTGGTGGACCAGGCCCACCACAAGCTGACCACCGACTACCTGCCGCGCGCCGTGGTGGCCGTCAACGCCGCCGCCGCCCAGGCCGCAGCGGCGCAGGCTCCCGCGGTGGTGCCCACCCCCAGGAAGAAGGGCAGGCGGCTGCTGTGCCTGGCCATCGTCGCCGGCGTCGCTGCGACCGCCTACTCCGCCTACCGCAAGGCCCAGCCGGTCAACGACCCCTGGGCCGAGCCGTTCGAGGAGCCGACGGAGGCCGAAGAGGCACGCTCCTCGGTCGAGCATGTCGCGGAGGCGGTCGGCCACGCCGCAGGTTCGGCGATGTCCGTGGCCCGCGAGATTGCCGACAAGGCCGCCGAGAAGCTCGGTGGGGCCAAGGATCACGTGGCCGGCAAGATCGACGAGCGCAAGCGGCAGGTAGCGGCCAGGGACGCGGAGACGGCGGAGACCGACGAGGGCCGGGACCAGACGGCCGCAGCCGCCGACGAGACCACCGGTGAGGTTACCGACGGCGCCGAGGAGGCCGTCGACGGCGCGGAGCCGACCACGGACTAGCCTCCGCCGAGGCGGCCCCGCGCCAGACGCCGCCTAGATCCAGCCGCGCGACTTGGCGATGTGCACCGCCTCGTGGCGGTTGGCCGCCCGCAGCTTGATGACGGCCGCCGACAGGTGGTTGCGCGCGGTGGCCGATGACAGTTCGGCCTGCTTGGCAATCTCCCGAATGGGCGCCCCGCCCGCCGCCTGCCGCAGGAGTTCCCGCTCCCGCGGGGTCAGCGGATTGTTTCCCAGGGCCATCGCCTCGACGGCCAGCCCGGGGTCGATGTGCATCCTGCCCACCGCGATCTTCCGAATGATCTCCGCCACCTCGGTGGCCGGGGTGTTCTTCGGGGCAAAGCCGGCCGCCCCCGCATCCAGCGCGGCGCGCAGGGTCCCCGGCAGCGCGAACGAGGTGACGATAAGGGTGGGGATGGGTGGATCTTCGGCGGCCAGTTGGGCCGCGATGCCGATCCCGTCGAGCGAGGGCATCCGCAGGTCGGTCACGGCCACGTCGGGCCGCATCTCCCGGGCCAGCGTGACCGCCTCGACGCCATCGGAGGCGACACCGACGACGGAGACGTCTTCCTCCAGGTCGAGGAGGGCGGCGATCGCATCGCGCACCAGGCGCTCATCGTCTGCAAAGGTGATTCTGATCATGGTTGTTGCTCCTCCAGTTCCGCATGTGCTGTCAGTTCAAACATTCCATCGTGCGCGCGAGTGCTGAGCAGGCCGCTACTGCCCGCCAGCCGCTCGCGCAGTCCGACCAGGCCCGAGCCGCCAGGCCCCGGCCCGGCTGCCTCGTTGGGGTCGGGCGCGCCATCGTTCTTGATCGTCAGCTGCGCCATCCCCCGCGTGGCACTGAGTTCGACCATCACCACTGTGGCCGCCGAGTGCCTGATGACGTTGGTGATGGCCTCCCGCAGCACCCAGCCGAAGACCTCCAGGACGGGTTCCGTCCATCCGTCGACGCTGCCGGTCAACTGCATCGTGATTCCGGCGGACTCGAGCAGGGAGCGCGCCACCGCGATCTCGCTGCGCAGGTCGGTGCGCCGCAGCCCGGCCGTGAGTTCCCTGGTGGTGGCCAGGGCCTCACGGGCCAGCTCGGAGACCTCACGCGCCTGCCCGACCGCCGCCGGGTCACCCGCCTCGAAGAGGCGCTCTGCCAGTTCCGCCTTCAGGGAGACGGCGGTGAAGGTCTGGCCCGCCCGGTCGTGGATGTCCCGGGCGATGGACAGCCTCTCCTCCGTGGCGGCCAGGGCCGCCAAGAGGTCGAGCTCTGTCTCGCAGGCCTGCCACAGCTTCTGATGCCAAGTGCTCAGCCTGATCTTCAGCATCAGCAGGTAGGACAGGCCCAGCACGACGGCCCCCAGGTCTGGGCGAAGCGAGGGGCCGATCAGGGCCTGTAGCCCACCCAGCGATGCCACCAGGGTAACCGGGATGAGGGCCGAGGCCCACACCGACATGATCGGGGTGAACGTCGCGGCGGTGAAGGCGGCGGTGCCGATCAGGGTGAGGTCGCAGAGCAGGCGATACAGCAGGCCGGCGGACTCGGGGCGGGGGATCACGACGGCCGCGATCACCCCGCCGGCCGCGATCTGTCCGGCCCCGATCGCCAGCCGGAGCCCGAGCGGCCGGGGGCCAACCCACGCCCCGCACCGGGCCCGTGCCGGTTCGAACAGGCCGAACTGCCAGACGGCCCACATCGCGGCGAGGTGAACGGTGCCGGAGGCGGCCAGGCAGGCGGCGCGGTCGCCGTCGGCGGGCACGGCATCCATCCCATTGCAGAACGGGACCAGGCAGGCGGCCAGCACCAAGAACTGGCCGAGCAGGCATAACCGACCAATCCGGCGGCGCGCGAAGGCGTGCAACCAATCCCTGCCGGCGCCGATGCTTGACGGCCTCGGCACCGCCATGGCGGGCACGGTGGTGACACCGCAGAATGCCAGGTTGTGCTGCCTGCCCTGCGCGCTCATCGTTCGGCTCTCTACCCCTTCGCCAGCCAGCCAATTTCCCTGCGGCGCCACCCTCGCGCTGACACCCGCTGCAGCCACCTTCGCCGGAGGCGACTCCTGATCCGGTGTGCGGCGACGGGCCTGACGTTGAAGGGCAGGAGTGCAATCAGTAAGACCATCACCCCGGCCGCGGCCAGCAGCGCCAGGCGGCTCATCGCCCCGGCCACCTCAGTTCCCGCCGCGACGGGCCCGCAGGCGGCTTTTGGCGAAGGCCTCCGTGCCCGCCGCACCCCCTGTCGCTATCCCGACGGCAATCAGCCCTCCGGCCACGGCAAGGAATCCGGCGATGGTGGCACCGGTGATCGGCAGGGCGGGGCGTCCGCCCACGCTGCCGCCTCCGCCGCCGGGCGGCGGGGTGGGGGTCGGGGGGAGGTCGATTCCGCCATCTTGGACAGAGACGATACCAGCGTTGACGAGCACCCAGTCGCGGGCAATTAGCCGCACCGGGTCGGCGTAGCCGGTGGCCGGGTCGGCGGCCGAGTCCAGGCCCGGCAGCGT
>WRIF01000219.1 GCA_009782865.1 Promicromonosporaceae bacterium | reverse complement strand
GCGTAGCCAAACGACTTGATGCTTAAGCAGGGCGGCAAAACCAACCCCGCCGCTATCAAAAACTCAGGCGAGCCGCTTCCCGTTCCGCCGGTATGCGAACCCGATATATTTGAATACGCCGATGAGCGCGCCGATTACAGGGTAATCGACGGGTTTGATATGATGCGCGTGCGAAGCGGAACATTTATGATGGGCGCGACAAAGGATCAGGGCTGGGAAGTTGAAAAGAATGAAAAGCCGGCGCACCAGGTAACGCTGACCCGCGATTATTACATGGGCTTATTCCCCGTAACGCAGAAGCAGTGGGTCCAGATAATGAACTTTAATCCGTCCCAGCTTCAAAGAAACGATCATAGCCTTCAAACGCAGATAGAGTGGGCGGCCGTTTTGGGCGCAAACCCGTCGAGGTTTGCCGGGAACGATTTCTACCCCGTGGAGTGCGTAAACTTTGCCAATGTTCAGGAATTTATTTCCAGACTGAATCAAAAGACCGGCAAAAAATTCCGCCTGCCCACCGAGGCCGAATGGGAATACGCCGCGCGCGGCGGCCTGCAAAGCCAGCGCTTTATGTACGCGGGGAGCAACGAAATCAAGGAAGCTGCGACAATGGAATCTCTTGACGCGAAAGTCACACCGACGGGGATAAAAGACTGCAACGAGCTCGGCCTTTACGATATGACCGGAAATGTTTCCGAATGGGTAAATGACTATATGGGCGATTATACGGAGGAACCTAAAACCGACCCTACCGGACCCTCAGGGCCCGTGGAAGACGACAGGCCGGAACGCGTAATCCGCGGCAGCGGCGATGGCAGCCGCCGCGGCCAGGCCCGCCTTGGTCTTTGAACCCTGGCGAACCAGGGCCTTGTCGGTGTTCACAACGGATACCCCCGTTAGCTCGTGACGAATACAGCCTGCGCCGGGAAGCCCAGTCGTGAGGGGCGTCGTCGTCGAACCTAACTGGCGGTGGCGCGACCTCGCCCCTCCAGTGTTCGGGAGGCAGTCGCTGGTCGCAACGGTGGCGCTGGATGATCGGCGCCAGGCGGGCCTGCTACCAGATGCGGACGCGGTCCTCCGGGGCGAGCCACAGGCCGTCGCCCTCCTGGGTGCGGTAGGTGGCGTGGAACTCGTCTACGTTCTTGAGCACCTGGTTGCAGCGGAACTCGTTGGGGGAGTGCGGGTCCGTGGAGAGGCGCTGGATCACCATCTCGTCGCGGGTCTTCTGCTGCCAGACCTGGGCCCAGCCGAGGAACACCCGCTCCAGTCCGGTCAGGCCGTCGATCACCGGGGCGGCGTCGAGCGAGTCGATGCCCTGCTCGCCCAGGGCCAGGGCATAGGCCTTGATCGCGATGCTCAGCCCCCCGAGGTCTCCGATGTTCTCACCGATGGTCAGGGAGCCGTTGACGTGCATGCCGTCGGGGCCAAGCTGGGCCGGCACGAGGGCGTCGTACTGCGCGATCAGCGCCTTGGTGCGCGCCTCGAACTCGGCGCGGTCCGCCGCCGTCCACCAGTCCTGCATTACCCCGTCGCCGTCGAACTTCGAGCCCTGGTCGTCAAAGCCGTGGCCGATCTCGTGGCCGATCACGCCGCCGATGCCGCCGTAGTTGACGGCGTCGTCGGCCTCCGGGTCAAAGAACGGGGGTTGGAGGATGGCGGCGGGAAAGACGATCTCGTTCATCGGCGGGTTGTAGTAGGCGTTGACCGTCTGCGGGGTCATGTGCCATTCCTCGCGGTCCATCGGCCTGCCCACCTTGGCGATCTCATGGTCTGCCTCGAAGATGGCGGCGCGGCGCACGTTGCCCACCAGGTCGTCGGCCGCAATGTCGAGGCCCGCGTAGTCGCGCCACTTGCTCGGATAGCCGATCTTCGGGGTGAACTTGGCCAACTTGTCCAGGGCCTTGACCTTGGTCTCGGCGCTCATCCAGTCGAGGGACTCGATGCTCTCCCGGTACGCCTCGGTGAGCTTGGTCACCAGGGCGTCCATCTTGGCCTTGTAGTCCGGCGGGAAGTGGCGGGCCACATACTGCTCACCCACGGCCTCACCGAGGACGCCCTCGACCAGCGCCACCCCGCGCTTCCAGCGCTCGCGAACCTCCTGCGTGCCGGAGAGCACGCGGCCGTAGAACGCGAAGTTCGCCTCGACGAACTGGTCGGAAAGGTAGGGGGCGTACGAGCTGATCAGGTGGAATGCCGCCCAGAACTTCCAGGCATCGATTGGCTCGGACATCCCCAGGGCGGCCACGCCGGTCAGGTACGACGGCTGGCAGGCGATCAGCTTGCCCTTGGCGGCATCGGTCAGGCCAATCCGGTCAGCGAAGGCCGGCCAGTCGAAGCCGGGGGCCTCGACCATCAACTGTTCCAGTGACGTCGGGTTGTACATCTGGTCGATCTCACGCGACTTCACCACGTCCCAGTGGAAGCCGGCCAGCTTGGTCTCCAGGGCCATCACCTGCTCGGCCGCCTCGTGGGGGGAGCCATCGTGGGGGAAGCCCGCCAGGGCGAGCATCCGGGCAATGTGCGTCACATACTCCGCCCGGATCTCGGCATAGTCGTCCTCGCGGTAGTAGGCCTCGTCGGGCAGGCCGAGGCCCGCCTGCATCAGGTAGACGGCGTACTGGCTGGGATCGAGCAGGTCCGCCTCGATGCCGATGCCCACGGTGGTGACGTCCCCGGAACGGGCCAGGTCGCCAATTACGGTCACCAGGTCCTCGCGGGTTTCGATCGCCTCGATCGCGTCGAGCATCGGCCGGATCGGGCTGGTGCCCTTGTCAGCGATGCTGTCTTCATCCATGAAGGAGGCGTACAGGGCGCCGATCTTGGCGGCCGTGGACGCCGGTCCGCCGCCGGCCGGGGCGGCCGCGGCCTGCGCGCCCAGGTCCTCGATGATCGCCCGCACCCTTTCCTCAGACAGGTCACGCAACTGCATGAACGAGCCGTCCAGGGGACGGTCGGCCGGGATCTCGTGCGTGGCCAGCCACCGGCCGTTGACGTGCCGGTACAGGTCATCCTGCGGGCGGGTGGCGGGGTCGAGGGCGGTCAGATCGATTCCACTGGGGCGAGTCATGCGCCCCACCCTAGCCGGTGTGACGCGAGCATGCGTCACGATTTGAGACAATGAGACCCATGCGCATTCACATCGCCACCGACCACGCCGGCTTCGAGCTCAAGAACCACTTTGTCGAGGTCCTCGGGCAGGCCGGGCACGACGTCATCGACCACGGCGCCCACGAGTACGACGCGGACGACGACTACCCCGCCTTCTGCATCTCGGCCGCCGAGGCGGTCGCGCGGGCCTGGCAGGCCGGTCAGCCGGACAGCCCGGACACCCTGGGCATCGTCATCGGCGGTTCTGGCAACGGTGAACAGCTGGCCGCCAACCGCGTCCCCGGCGTTCGCGCCATCCTCGCCTGGTCGGTAGAGACCGCCCAGCTGGGCCGCCAGCACAACAACGCCAATGTCGTCGCCGTCGGCGGGCGCATGCATTCCCTTGCCGACGCCACCGCCATCATCGAGGCCTTCCTCGCCACCCCGTTCTCGGGGGAGCCGCGCCACGCTCGCCGCGTGCAGCAGATGCTGGACTACGAGGCCGCCCGCCCTGCTGGATCCGGCGAGAACCTCTGGCTCGACGCGCCGAACTAGATCTCGTAGTCGACCAGCACCGAGGCGTCACAGCCCTGCGGACGCAGGGCGAGGGGCTGGCCCGGCAGGTGGTTCTTGGCCGGCACCCCGACGGCCACATACCCGGCCGGGACGTCGTGCGTCACCACGGCGTTGGCCCCGATCTGGGCGTCATCGCCGATTAGCAGGTCACCCAGCACCTGTGCCCCCGCCCCCACCATCACGCGGTTGCCGAGGGTGGGGTGCCGCTTGCCGCGGGTCATCGACCGGCCGCCCAGGGTGGACCCGTGGAACAGCACGCAGTCGTTGCCGACCACGGCCGTCTGGCCGATCACGACGCCCATGCCGTGGTCGATGAACAGGCGCCGGCCGATGACGGCGCCCGGGTGGATCTCGATGCCCGTGAGCCAGCGCGTG
>WRIF01000218.1 GCA_009782865.1 Promicromonosporaceae bacterium | reverse complement strand
CGACCAAGGACATGCGCCGCCTGGCCAGCCGTCGCCGCAATATGGTCGACCCGCTGCAGCTCAAGGCCGGCGACTTTGTGGTTCACGAGCACCACGGCGTGGGCCGCTTCGTCGAGATGATCCAGCGCACGGTTGGCACCGGCGCCACCGCGGCGATGCGCGAGTACCTGATCATCGAGTACGCCTCCTCCAAGCGCGGCCAGCCGGGCGACCGCCTGTACGTGCCGATGGATCAGCTCGACCAGGTGACCAAGTATGTGGGGGGAGAGGCGCCCTCGGTCAGCCGCATGGGCGGCGCCGACTGGAAAAACACCAAGGCCAAGGCACGCCGGCACGTCCGCGAGATTGCCGGCGAGCTGATCAAGCTGTACGGCGCCCGCATGGCCACCCAGGGCTTCGCCTTCAGCCCGGACACGCCCTGGCAGCGGGAGCTCGAGGACGCCTTCGCCTACGTTGAGACGCCAGACCAGTTGAGCACCATCGACGATGTCAAGGCCGACATGGAGAAGTCCATCCCCATGGACCGCCTGGTCTGCGGCGACGTCGGCTACGGCAAGACCGAGATTGCCATCCGCGCCGCCTTCAAGGCCGTGCAGGACGGCAAGCAGGCCGCCGTGCTGGTGCCGACCACCCTGCTGGTGCAGCAGCACCTCGAGACCTTCGCCGAGCGTTACCGCGGCTTCCCCATCAACGTTGCCCCCCTCTCCCGCTTCCAGACCGCGGCCGAGGCGCAGGCCACCGTCACGGGCCTGGCCGAAGGCACCGTGGATGTGGTGATCGGCACCCACCGCCTGCTCACCGGCGCCATCCGCTTCAAGGACCTGGGGCTGGTGATCATCGACGAGGAGCAGCGTTTCGGCGTCGAACACAAGGAGACCCTCAAGCAGTTCCGCACGTCCGTTGATGTGCTCTCCATGAGCGCCACCCCCATCCCCCGCACCCTGGAGATGGCGATCACCGGCATCCGCGAGATGTCCACGCTGCAGACCCCGCCCGAGGAACGGCACCCGGTGCTCACCTACGTCGGGGCGTACGAGGAAAAGCAGATCGCCGCCGCGATCCGCCGCGAACTGCTGCGCGACGGCCAGGTGTTCTACGTGCACAACCGTGTCGAGTCGATCGGCCGGGCGGCCAAGAAGCTGCAGGAACTGGTGCCCGAGGCGCGGATCGCCACCGCCCACGGCAAGATGGCCGAGGCGCAACTCGACCAGGTGATCCGGGCCTTCTGGGAAAAGGAGATCGACATCCTGGTCTGCACCACCATCGTCGAATCTGGCCTGGATATCTCCAATGCGAACACGCTCATCGCCGAGCGGGCCGACATGCTGGGCCTGTCCCAGCTCCACCAGCTGCGCGGCCGGGTGGGGCGCGGGCGGGAGCGGGCGTATGCCTACCTGCTCTACCCGCCCGAGAGGCCGCTCACCGAGCAGGCCCACGACCGCCTGGCCACCATGGCCGCCAACACCGAGCTCGGCGCGGGCATGCAGATCGCCATGAAGGACCTGGAGATCCGCGGCGCCGGCAACCTGCTCGGCGGGGAACAGTCCGGGCACATCGCCGGGGTGGGCTTCGACCTGTATGTGCGCATGGTGGGGGAGGCGGTCTCCGCCTTCCGCGGCGAAATGCCGGAGGCGCTCGCGGAGGTCTCGATCGAGCTGCCGGTGGATGCGCACCTCTCCGAGGCGTTCATCGGCTCGGAGCGGCTGCGGCTGGAGGCGTACAAGAAGATCGCGGCGGCCGCCGACGATGACGCCTTGGCCGCCGTCCGTGCGGAGCTGGTGGATCGATATGGCCCCCTGCCGGAGCCGGCGGTGGCCCTGTTTGACGTGGCCTCCCTGCGCGGGCTGGCGCGTTCGGTGGGCCTGGCGGACGTGACCGCGCAGGGCAAGTACCTCCGGTTTGCGCCGGTGGACCTGCCGGAGTCCGCGCTGCTGCGCCTGAAGCGCCTCTACCCCGGGACCGTGCTCAAGCCGGCGGTGCGGGCGATCCTGGTGCCCTTCCCGACGACGAGACCGCCGGCCCACTCGCCGGTTGAGGAGACCGCCCTGAGCTTGTCGAAGGGTCGAAACCCGGACCCGTTCGGCGGGACCGCGCGGGGCGGCTCGCTGGCCGAGCGCGCGGCGGCAGCCTCCCAGACGCGGACGGCCACCGCTGCCTCGGCCGCCGTCGCGTCGGGCGTCCCTGCGTCGGCCACCGGCCTGCTGGGCGCCGGGGAGCCCCTGCGCGGCGAGGAAATGCTGGCGTGGGTGCGGCAGTTGATCGACGTCGTCATCCGGGGCGACGTCTCGGCCGCGGCCACCCGCGCCACCCAGGGCTAGGGCGGCCACCTGCCCGGAGTCGTCTGCCTCCTCGAGGCCCAGTTGCTCGCCCCGGCCGCATCCCTGCCGATGAATGCCCGCATCAAGGGAGTCGACAGGCCGTGGCCCTGGATGGAAGGAGCCCCCTACCCGACCAGTCCGGGGGAGGGGCTACTTGCCTGCCCGGCCGCACTTCGGAGGTTTGTCCGCCGAAATTGCGTCGCAGTTCCCATCACTTTCCGGCCACCTTGCTTTCCGAAAACGTTTTCTCTCCTACCGTAGGGGCAGGCGGTCGAAGGTGGCCGCCCACGGGTCGATCGGTTGGACGTCAGCCAAGCGGCCTGACCGCACAGCTCGCGAAGGGGCGAAATACATGCATTCAACGAAGAAGCGCTGGCAGCGGCTTTCCGCGCTCGGCGCCACGGCGGCCCTGGTGGCCTCGGGCCTGATCGGCCTGGCTGCCCCCGCCGCCGCAGACGCGGAAGCACCCAACCAGGTGCTCCGCATCACGCAGACCGCCGACTGGAACGGCCTGCAGATTCCCGCCAGCTACATCACGCCTGGCGGCACCTACCGGCTGGAGGCCCGCGCCCTCGCCGATGAGTTCTACTCCGGCACCGTGCGCTTCGTCACCCAGACCGACGAGAACGGTTTCGACTGGATCAACAGCAACACCACCGTGAACGACGAGGCCTGGACCAACCTCTCGGCCACGTTCACCGCCCGCGCCACCGGCATCGACCACATCCGCCTGGTCGGCGGGGCGCCCGGCACCTTCTACGTAGACGACGTGGTGGTCACCCGCGTGGTTGCCGACGGCGACGACGTCGAGGTGCTTCGCCTCGACTTCGACACCCTGCTGCCCTCCTGGGGTCCCCCCTTCGGTGACGGCGGCACCTTCGCCATCGTCGACGACCCGCTGTGGTCCGCCCCGCCGGCCCCGGCCAACTACGTGCAGCAGGTGGAGACCTCGGCCAACTGGAACGGCCCGCAGGTGGACGGCGCGCTGCTTGAGGTCGGCGCCACCTACCACTTCTCCGCCCGGGTACTCGGCAACCCCCTGGCCGCCTCCTTCGGCAACGCCGTCTGGCAGGGCGCCGCCGGCAGCTTCGCCTGGCTCACCCCGCAGGTTGTCGCCATGTCCGCCGACGAGTGGCAGACGGTCGCCGGAACCATTCACTGGACCGAGGCCCTCACCGCTCAAGAGAACATCCGCCTGACCTCGAACGTGGTCGGCACCTGGTTTGTCGACGATGTCCTGGTGGTCCGCACCCACGACGCCGATGGCGTGGAGTTGGCCGAGCCCGTCGTGATCTGGGACTTCGACTTCCAGGGCGAGAACGCCGCCACCACCCCCGGCAACGGCACCTTCACCATCGTGCGCGACCCGCTGCATGTGGACGAGGGTCCCATCGACGAGGAGCCGCTGCCGCGCCTGGCCGACACGCTCTACTACTACGCGGATGGCGTTCGCCACTACATCCCGTTCGGCACGGCCATCGACGCCCGCGAGACCACCGGTGACTCCGGTGACCTGGTGTTGGACCACTTCAGCTCCGTGGTCCTGGAAAACCACATGAAGCCCGACTCCTGGTTTGCCGGCGCGATCAACGCCACCTCGTTTGAGCGCATCCCGGCCGACGCCGTCGGCACGCGCGAAAGCACCGGCCTGCGCTTCCCGGGCACCAACTTCCGCGTGCACCCGACCGCGGTGACCGCCATGGACTTCGCCGCCGACAACGGCCTGGGCATGTTCGGTCACGTGATG
>WRIF01000217.1 GCA_009782865.1 Promicromonosporaceae bacterium | reverse complement strand
TTGGCCTCGGGCACGGTGGGCACCTCGTCCAGGATTTCGTAGAGCTTGATCAGGCTGGTATTGGCCTCCGCCAGGTTTTGGGGGAGGCGGGACATCCAGCGCAGGGGCTCGGTCATGTAGGCCGAAAAGAGGGTGAACTGCACCAGCGTCCCCATGCTGAGGGTCCCCTGGAGCACCATGCGCCCGCCAAGGAAGAGCATGAGCAGCTCGCCGGCCAGCATCACCATGCGGGTGACGGGGCTGATCACGGCCCACAGTTGCTCGTTGCGCCTGGACACCTCCGCCAAACGCCAGCTGGCTTTCGCGAATTTGGCAACCTCCCGCTCCTCCGCCCCGAAGGTTTTGACCACGCGGATCCCCTTGATAATATCCCGCAGCACGCTCTTTTCCCGGGAGCCGCAGATCCACTGCTTGTCATAAAGCAGAAAGATGAAGGACCAGAAGTTTTTCATGATCAGCAGGGTCAGGGGCACGGGGAGGACCACCAGCAGGGCCAGCTTCCAATTGGTTGCAAACAAAATAACGGTCACGGCGACGAACATGATGGATTTCTCAAAGGCGGCGCGGCCCATGCCGTTGATGAATTCCTTCACCTGCTCGGTATCCTGGGTCACGCGGCGCATCAGGTCCCCCGCCGTGCGCTTCTGGATGGACTGCACCGACAGGTTCTGCACCTTGTCATAGACCAGGCAGCGCAGGATATCGGAAAAACGGGAGCCCGTGCGCTGGGTGGTAACGTTGCTTAAGGCTAGGAACAGCTGCCCGAATACGAAGCACGAGGCGATAGCCCCCCCGGCCCAGAGCATCGCCGCGGGGGGCGTGATCCCGAAGGGCAGCGCGGCCCCCGCCACCGTCCACCGCGTGTCCGCCAGTGCCGCCTCGACCGCCGCCACCCGGTCCAGATGCCCGACGGTGTAGGAGGGCATGACGTTTCGCCAGCGCACAATCTTCGTGAACGATGGCTCGCCGCTCACGCCCATCACCAAGCGCAGGTGGGCGCCAACGGCCGCCAGCAGCTCTGCATCGGGGGCGGTGGCGAGGGGACCGAGCCGCGCCGGGACGAAGGCCCGCAACAGCACCGTGCCGGCGGGCGCGCGGTCGGGCCACTTGGCCGAGGCCACCGTCACCCCCGAGACGGGGGCGGCCTGGGACTCCAGCCAGCCGTGAGAGGCGGCGCCCGCGGCAACCTGGCTCGCGTCAAAGACGTAGGTGATCACCGTCGAACTCGTCAGCGGGATCTGCCGCAGGGCGGCCGCGGCGGCCGGGGCGTGGCCCGCCAGCAGGTCGGCAGAGGCACCCACCCCGCCGGTGAGGATCACGTGGTCGAACTCGCCCGACCCGAGCAGGCCGGGGACCGCGGCCTGCCCCAGTTCGATGCGCGCCCCGGCGGCGCGGACCGCCTGCCCCAGGCGGTCGGTGAGCGTGCCCAGGCCTCCGGCCAGGGAACGGAAGGGGCTGGTCCCCTTGACACTGCCCCGCGGGCGGGTGGCGCGCGCGGCGATCAGCAGCGAGCGGTAGTCCCGCTCGTTTTGCCGCAAGGACGGCAGCACGGCGTCGATGGACAGGTCGTTGATGGAGGCGCCGTAAATGCCACCCACCAGGGGCTCGGCGAACTTGGCCACCATCGCCTTGCCGAGCCGGCGGCCGAGGAACTGCCCGATGGCCGCGTCCTGGCCGTCGTGCAGCACACGCGGGATGAACAGGTCCATCCCGGCCCTGACCTTGTCCGGCCAAGACAGGATGCGGGTCTTGACGAAGGGAATCATCCGCGCCGGTAGCACAATCCCCATGGAGGCGGGCAGGGGCCGCAGCCGGCCACCGGCGCGCAGGAACACCTTGCGCTCCGAGGCCACCTCCTCGATGGCGCTGCCCAGCCCCAGTTCGCGGGCGAGATTCAGCGCCTCCGGGCGGTAGGCGACCACCGAGTCGGCCCCGTGCTCCATCACCAGGCCGTCCAGCCGCTCGGTGTAGACCTTGCCGCCCAGGCGGTCGCTGGCCTCGCACAGGGTGACGGCCATCCCGGCCTGGGTGGCCTCGTACGCGGCGGCGAGGCCGGTGACCCCACCGCCCACAATCAGCAGCCTCATGGCCCCTCCTTCGGCCGGGCGGCCTCGCCGGGCACGACGACGCCGTCGTCCACCGGTAGCTGCGCCGACTGCGGCACGGCACCCGGCCCGGGAACGTAGGGGCACAGCGGGTCGCTCTCCAGCAGATCACCGGTCCAGGCGTAGGCCCGCGCGCGGGAGCCGCCACACCACAGGTGGAAGTCGCAGCGGCCGCAACGGCCCTTGAAGCCGGCGGGATCGCGCAGGGCACGGAAGGTGGGGTGGTTACGGTACACCTCCACCAGGTTGTCCTCCTTGACGTTGCCGGCGGCCACCGGCAGGAAGCCCGACGGGGTCACGTCTCCCTGATGCGAGACGAACACGATGCCATTGCCGTCGCGCACCCCGAACGAGCGGGCAAACGGCGCCGCCTCGATCTGCTCCCGGCTCAGGCCGCGCTTGGCCATGGCCTGGGCCACCACGCGCCGACTGCTCGGCGCCTCCGTGGCGCGCACCATGAACGGCGCCTGCCGGCCCAGGCGCGAACACTCGATCATCAACCGCTCGGCGTCCCCCGGGGCGAGCTCCGTCAGCTCGGTGCCGCGCCCCACCGAGATCAGGTAGAACAGCGACCAGCGCAGCAGGGTCTTGGCGGACAGCAGCCGGTAGATGTCGGGAATCTCCTGCCGGTTGCCCTGGCAGACCAGCGTGTTGACCTGCACGTTCAGGCCCAGGTCGGCGGCCACGTCGAGCGCCTCCATCGTCTGCTCGAACGTGCCGGGCACTCCCCGCAGGCCATCGTGCGAGGCGGCGCTCGCCCCGTCGAGCGACAGGGAGATCGCCTGCACCCCCGCCGCCTGCACCTCGGCGAGGCGCTCGCGGGTGAGCAGGTCGGTGACGGCCGGGGCCAGGGACACCCCGATGCCGCGCTCGCTAGCGGCGGCCAGCAGCGTGTCCAGGTCCCGGCGCCGCAGCGGGTCACCGCCGGTCATGGTGACGTGGGGCAGCGGGTGGCCAAACCGCGTGATCTGGTCGAGCACCGCCACCGCCTGGGCGGTGGTCAACTCGCCGGGGGCCGGGTCGGGCAGGGCGGTGGCGCGGCAGTGGCGGCAGGCCAGGCCGCAGGCGTTGGTCAACTCCCAGTAGACGATCATCGGCGCTCGGTCGTACACCCAGCCGGTGGGGGTCACCGAGCCGATGGGGGCATGCGCGCCAGGGGTGCCGTCGTGATGGGCGTCGGGGTGTTGGACGCTGGGGGCGGCGTTGGTCGCCGGGGGAGGGTTGTCCGGGTGGTTCATTGCAGGTCTCCGGAGTGGTCGGGGACGGAGTGGATCAACTCGACCAGGCGGGTAAGGGTGTCTGGATCGGTGGTGGGCGGCACGCCGTGACCGAGGTTGACCACGTGACCGGGTGCGGCTTCACCGGCGCGCAGCACCTCGCGGGTGTGAGCCTCCAGGGCCTCCCAGGGGCCGGCCAGCAGGGCAGGGTCGAGGTTTCCCTGGAGCGGGGTGGAGCCGCCGAGGAGGCGGTTCGCGGCAGAGAGGGAGAGGGAGGCGTCGACGCCCATCACGGTGGCGCCCGCCGCGCGCATCGGCGCCAGCAGGTGGCTGGCACCCACACCGAAATGCACTCGCGGCACGTCGTAGTCTGCAACGGCGGCGAACACCGCCGCCGAGTGCCGGGCAACCAGCCGCTCGTACTCCGGGGCGGTGAGCGCCCCCACCCAGGAGTCGAACAACTGGATCGCCTGGGCGCCCGCCTCGATCTGAGCTTGGAGGAACGCGGCGGCGGTGCGCGCCACCCAGGCGGCGAGGCGATGCCAGGTGGATTCGTCGTCGCGCATGAGCGCCAGCGTGTGGGGGAACGTGCGCGACGGCCCGCCCTCAACCAGGTAGGACGCCACGGTGAAGGGGGCGCCGGCGAACCCGATGAGCGGCGTGGCCCCGAGCCCAGAGACCGCCGCGGCCACGCCCTGGGCGATGGGAGCCAGGGTGGCCGGATCGAGTTTCGGGAGGCGATCCACGGC
>WRIF01000216.1 GCA_009782865.1 Promicromonosporaceae bacterium | reverse complement strand
TCCCGACGTGGTGGCCGTGGTCACGCAGATGCTGGCCGACGGCACCGCCTACTTCCTCGACGGCGACGTGTACGCCGACCTGTCGGCCGATCCGCACTTTGGGGAGGTGGCGGGCCTGGACCCGCTAGCCCCCGAGACCCTGGCCGTATTTGGCGAGCGCGGGGGAGACCCGCAGCGCCCCGGCAAGCGGCATCCGTTGGACCCGGCGCTCTGGCGCGCCGAGCAGCCGGGGGAGCCCGCCTGGGAGGGGGGAGTGCTGGGCGCCGGGCGGCCGGGCTGGCACATCGAGTGTGCGGTGATCGCCCGGGAGGGCCTGGGCCTGCCGTTCGACGTGCAGGGCGGGGGCGCTGATCTGCGCTTTCCGCACCATGAGATGAGCTCCTCGCACGCCCGCCTGCTGGGCGGCGCCGCCAGGAGGCATATGCATGCCGGCCTGGTGGCCTACCAGGGCGAAAAGATGAGCAAGTCGCGCGGCAACCTGGTGTTCGTCTCCAGGCTGCTGGAGGCGGGTACCGATCCGATGGCGTTGCGGCTCGCCCTCTTGGCCCACCACTACCGGGACGAGTGGGAATGGACGGACGCCGACCTGGCGGGCGCCGCCGGCCGCCTGGCCGCCTGGCGGGCCAAGCAGACGCCGGATGCCCCGGCCGCGGCAGGCGACATGGAGATGATCGCCCAACTGCGGTCGGCACTGCGCCGCGACCTGGACGCCCCGGCGGCCATCGCCGCCATCGATGCCGCCCCCGCCATCGGGCCAGACCTGGCCCACGCCATCGATGCCCTGTTGGGCCTGGCCCTCTAGGTAGGGTCCGCGGCGCTGGATCCTCTAGGCAGGGTCAGGGGCTCTTGTCTTCGTCGCGGCGGGAGAGCCAGCGCTCAAACTCGCGCGCGATGGCCTCACCGGAGGCCTCGGGAGAGTCGGCGGTGTCACGCGCCTCCTCCAACTGGGCCACGTACTCGGCAATGTCTTCGTCCTCGGCCGCCAACTCGTCCACATTGGCCTGCCACTCGGCCGCCTCGGCCGGGAGGGTTCCAAAATCGACATGCTCGCCAAGCAGCTCGGAGATGCGCTGCAGGATTGCCATGGTGGCCTTGGGGGACGGCGGATTGGCGACGTAGTGGGGCACCGCCGCCCACAGGGAAACCGACTGGAAGCCGTGATCGGCGGCCGCGTGCTGCAGCACGCCCACGATCCCGGTGGGACCCTCGTAGGTGTTGGGCTCCACGTCATCGAGCACCGCCTTGAGACCCTCCGACTCGGTGGTGGCGGTCAGCGGGATCGGGCGCGTGTGCGGAACGTCGGCCAGGAGGGCGCCCATGGTCACAATCGTGCGCACGCCCGCCGCCGCGGCGAACTCCAACAGTTCGGCGCAATAGCGACGCCAGCGGAAGCTCGGCTCGATGCCATGGACCAAGATGACGCGCCGGTCGGGCAGGTCGGCCTCCCAGATGGTGGTGGTCGGCCAGGTGATCTCCCGGACGCCCGAGGCGTTGAGGCCAACGTGGGGGCGATTGACCTGAAAGTCATGGAAGTCTTCTGGATCCAACTCGTAGACGAGGCGGGCATTCCACTTGGTGCCCAGGTGCGCCAGCGCGCTGGTTGCCGCCGAACCGGCATCGTTCCAGCCCTCGAAGGCCGCCAACATCACGGTGTTGCGGGCCCCCCGGCGCGGATCTTGCAGAATCATGGGTTCACCTTAGGCCACCGCGGCCTGCCGCGGCTCGACGCCGAGCCGCTGAGCGACCTTGGCGGGGTCCAAGGGTGGCGGCGTCCCGCCGAACTCGGGACATTGCGCCTGGTGCGCACACCAGCCGCACAGCTTCGAGCGACGGGGGACAAACCGGCCGTCCCGCCCGGCCGTCTCGATGGCCTCCCAAATCTGCCGGGCCTTGTGTTCGGTGAGTTCCAGATCGCCCTGGCTGGGGGTGGCGCGCAGGACTTGCCCATCGCCCAGGTACACCAGTTGCAGCATCTTGGGCAGTACGCCGCGCTCCTTGAAGAGCACCATGGCGTAGAACCGCATCTGAAACAGGGCGGTGCCCTCGTACTGGGGGCGGGGAGACTTGCCGGTCTTGTAGTCGACCACGCGCAGGTCTCCGGCCGGGGAGACGTCGAGGCGATCGACCACTCCACGCAGCAGCGGGCCGCCCTCCAGCTGGTGCTGCACCCACAGCTCGGTGGCCTCCGGGGCCAGGGTGTTGGGGTCCTCCAGGGTGAAATACGTCTCGAGCAGCCGCTCGGCCTCGGCCAGCCACTCGGCCAGGGGCTGCGGGGCGCCGCCTCCCGGGGCAAACAGCTCGGCCAGTCGCGGCTCGGCGACCAGCAGCTTCTCCCACTCGGCGGGCAGGAGGGCGCGGGCCATCTCTGGGGTGCGCGTGCCGCGCGGGGCCGCGTACAGCTCTTCCAAGACCGCATGGACCAGGGTGCCGCGTGTGGCCGCCAGCGAGATCGGCTCCGGCAGTTGGTCGACCACCCGGAAGCGAAACAGCAGGGGACACTGCTGGAAGTCCGAGGCGCGTGAGGGGCTCAGGCCCGGGCGGTAGGCAACCATGGGTCAAGACTACGACGGCCTGCCACCTGGGAGCCCGACGCCGGGCTAGGCTGACCGGGTGAGCGAGGCAAAGCGGTGAGCAGGGGCGTCAAGATCGGCAGGATCGCGGGCGCACCGCTGCTTCTGACCTGGTCTTGGTTTGTCGCCGCCGCCGCCTTGACCTTCCTCTACTTCCCGATGATCGAGCGCAACGCTCGACACCTGTCCACCCCGGTGGCGGTGGCCATCTCGGCTGGCTTCGTGCTGCTGCTGTTTGCCTCGGTGCTCTGCCACGAGGCGGCGCACGCGCTCATGGCCAGGCGGCGCGGCAAGACCGTCACCGAGCTGGCGCTCACCCTGTGGGGCGGACACACCGCCTACACCGCGGGCACCGTCAAGAAGGGCGACCTCGCCCTCATCGCCGTCGTCGGCCCCCTGACTAACCTGTTGCTGGCCGGACTGTTCTTCGCCGCCCACCGGGGTCTGCCCGGCGGGTCGGTGATCGGCCTGCTGGCCTTTGCCGGCTTCTTCTCGAATGTTTTTGTTGGGGTGTTCAACCTGCTGCCCGGCCTGCCCCTCGACGGCGGGCAGCTCATGGAGGTGGCAGTGTGGGCTCTCACCGGCTCCCGGCACCGCGGCACCGTCACGGCCGCCTGGATCGGTCGCGCGGTGGCGGCCTGCCTGCTGGCCTACACGGTCGGCCTGCCGTTGCTGCGCGAGTCCACCCCGCTCACCGTGTCCGTCTGGTGGTCCGTGCTAATTGCCATGTTCCTCTGGGGTGGGGCCACCGAGGCCCTGCGGGCCGCTAGGCGGGGAGCCACCGCGGCAACCCTGCGGGCCGCCGACTTTCTGGTGCCCGCCATGGTGGTCCCGGCCGGCACCCAGGTGGCCTCGCTGCCGGACAGCCTGCCCGTCATCGTCCTGGGCGCCGCCGGCCGCCCGGTCGGCCTGGTGGCCCAGGCGGCGTTGGCCCAGGTGCCCGCCGAGTACCGCGCCTCCACCCCGGTCGAGGCGGTGCTCGTGCCCCTGCCGCCAGGGGCGATGATCGATGTCGCCGCCGGAGGCGAGGCCCTGTTGCACCAGATTGCCTCCCGCTCCGGCGGGGCGCGGTATGTGCCGCTGGTCGACCGGGGCCTGATCGTCGGAATCCTCGACGTGGCCCAGGTGGCCGCCAGGATGCGGTGACTTGACGGTAGGCTTGCCGCCCATGACTGAGCAGCAGGCCCCCACGGGAGCGGCCCTTCGGCGGGGCGTGTTTGCCTGGGGCGACAAAGTGCAACTGACCGATCCGCGGGGCCGGATGAACACGGTGGTCCTCAAGGCCGGCGCCACCTTCCACACGCACCGGGGCTACTTCCGCCACGAGGACCTGGTTGGCCTCCCGGAGGGGTCGGTGGTGCGCAACACCGCCGACATCGAACACCTGGCCCTGCGCCCCCTGCTCAGTGACTACGTGCTCTCCATGCCGCGCGGGGCGCAGATCGTCTATCCCAAGGATGCCGGCCAGATAGTGCAGGCCGCCGACATCTACCCGGGGGCCGTCGTGCTCGAA
>WRIF01000215.1 GCA_009782865.1 Promicromonosporaceae bacterium | reverse complement strand
CGCGACGCCAACCTCGTACATGCCTGGATCGAACGTTGCAGTGATGCCGAGACCGACTCTCCAAGCCCATATGTCATTAGACTTATCAACGGAACAAGTTCGCCGATTTTCGATATACTCGTCAGCGTATGCATCAACGAACAATTCTCGGACGCCCCCGGCCAGGACAAGACATGGACCATGCTTCCGCCCGGGAAATTCGAAGTCAGGAAACACCGCAAGTTCCCTTGGGCTTTTCCTTTCGATGACTGCGACTCCAACCACGCTCCTCAGTTCAAGAACCAGCACTTCCGCGTGACTGCCCTTCGGTTCACCGATGCGGCCGGGGTGCAATGGATCAGAGAGAACGCGTCTCTACGGGAGGCTTGACCGCCCTGTTTCAGGTCGACAACTCTCAGGAAATCTTCAGGGTAGGCACAGGCTCCCGACAGGTCGGCACGGCAACCTTGGTCTCAGCGCGAAACCCCGCGTCAACCACGAGCAACACCTGAGAAGAGGAACCCATGTCCAACCACTCCCACACCCCCGAGTTCAACGAGACCGCCGACGTCGCGCAGCCGTCCATCTCCCAGGCCGACGCAACCCCCGAGGCTACGGAAGCCGTCGTCCTGGCGAGCGAAGCCCCGACACACCCGCCAGCCACCCCTTCCCCCGAGACGTCGTCCAAGCCATCCAGCAAAAACCGGGCATTCGGCTGGGTCAGGCGGAACCAGTTTGTCACCGGCGTGGTCTCAGCCCTCGTCCTCATCGGGGCCGGGGTCGCCTTTGTCCACGCGGTGGGGATTGTCGGCAATGAGCGCGCCGGCGGCTTCGGCGGACGCAATCAGGGCACCTGCATCCAAATCGAGGTGAGGTCCGAGCCCGACCTCACCGATCTCACCATCCTCCCCCTAGAGGCCGACAACTCGTGACCCAGCCCCAGCCTCGCACTGGACCGGCGCGGCCCGACTCTCATCGGTTCGGGCCGGGCCAAAATCTCTGGCAGGCTAGCCGGGTATGAGCGCACTGCAAGCCGGCGGAAGCCCCGGCTCGACGCCGGCGGAGGCTCGCCTGGTGGTGGTCGAGGATGAGCCTGACCTCCGCGAACTCCTGGCCACCTCCCTGCGGTTTGCCGGCTTCGAGGTGCAGACCGCCGCCGATGGGCGCTCCGCCCGCCAGGTGATCGCAGAGGCCAAGCCCGACCTCATCGTCCTCGACGTCATGCTGCCGGATGTTGACGGCTTCACCATCACCAGGCGCCTGCGCGCCGCCGGCTGCCACACCCCGGTGCTGTTTCTGACCGCCCGCGACGAGACCGAGGACAAGGTGGCCGGCCTCACCGTCGGCGGCGACGACTACGTGACCAAGCCGTTTTCCCTGGAGGAGGTGGTCGCCCGCATCCGGGCCGTCTTGCGTCGCACCGGCGGCCCGGAGGCCGCGGCGGAGGATGAGGCGATTCTGCGGGTGGCCGATCTGGAACTGGATGAGGACTCCCACGAAGTGCGCCGCGCAGGGGTGGAGATCGAGTTGACCGCCACCGAGTTCAACCTGCTGCGCTACCTGATGTTGAACTCCGGCCGGGTGGTCTCCAAGTCCCAGATTCTCGACCACGTCTGGCAATACGATTTCCGTGGCGATGCCAACATCGTCGAATCGTATGTGTCCTATCTGCGCCGCAAGATCGACGCGCCGCCAACCGCAGGCGGCGGCCGCGCCACCCCGCTGATCCACACCAAGCGCGGTGTCGGCTACCTGCTCCGGGAGCCGAGCTGATCGCCCGCTGGCCGTTGCGCACACGGCTGGTGGCGGTGTTTGCCGCAATCCTGCTGGTGGGAATCGGTGGCATCGCCCTGGTGACTCAGCGGGTGATCACCCAGTACTTCGTCGCCCAGGTCGATGCGCAACTTGCCAACACCGTGGGCGACGGCAGCGCCCTCGCGGAGATGACCGGCCCGGCCTCTTCGCCCACGGACTACTACCTATCGGTCCACTTTCCCCATGCCGACACTCCGCCGATCACCTCCGCGTGGCCGGCCACCCTCGCGCAGCACGGCACCCCTCGCCTCCCTGACCTGGCCGACACCAGCCTGGGAGAGCCGTTTACGGTGACGGCCTCCGGGGGCTCCGAACGCACCCAGTGGCGCGTGCTGGTGCAACGAATCACCCTGGATGTCGATGGCGGCGACGACGCTCCGGAGGTACCTGCAGAGGCCGTGGTGACCGTCGCCCTACCCCTGACCAGCGTCCGTCAGGCCGGACGGATGCTGAGCCGCACGCTCACGATGACCTCCCTGCTGGTCATCGCCGCCGGCGCGGTCGCGGCCCACCGCCTGGTTCGCCGCTCCCTGCGCCCCCTCCGGCAGATCGAGGTCACCGCCGCCGAGATCGCCGCCGGTGACCTCAGCCGGCGGGCGCCCGTGGCGCCAGCCAGCACCGAGGTGGGTTCGCTGAGCGCCTCCCTCAACACCATGCTGGCCCAGATCGAGGCGGCGTTCGCCGCGCGCGCGGCCAGCGAGAGCCGCACCCGGATGTTTGCCGCCGATGCCTCCCACGAACTGCGCACCCCCTTGGCGACGCTGCGGGGTTATGCCGAGCTGTATCGCCTGGGCGGCGTGCCCGCCGAGGCGGTGCCCGAGACGATGGACCGCATCGAGGCAGCGGCGGCCCGGATGGGCGCCCTGGTCGAAGGCCTGCTGACCCTCACCCGGCTCGATGAGCACCAAGCGCTGCGCGCCGATCGCGTGAGCCTGGCCGGCCTGGCCGACGAGGCCGCCCACGACCTGCGGGCCCTCAACCCCGAGCGAGGAGTAACCGTACTGACCACACCCACCCCAGCCGTCATTGGCGATGCCGACCGGCTGCGGCAGGTGGTCACCAACCTGATCGGCAACGTGGCCCGACACACCCCAGCCACCTCCCCCGTCGAGATCGCGGCCGGAAGTTGCGCAGGCGGCGCCCGCGCCTGGATCGAGGTGCGCGATCACGGTCCCGGGGTGGCTCCCGAGCAACTAGCTCACCTCTTCGAGCGGTTCTACCGCGCCGATGCCTCCCGCACCCGGTACTCCGGCGGGTCTGGGCTCGGGCTGGCCATCGTCGCCGCCATCACTGCCGCGCACGGCGGCCAGGCCTCCACCCGCCAGACCCCAGGCGGAGGCCTAACGGTGCGCGTAGAACTGCCGGCCTCGACCCCGCCAGACGCCTAAACGGCATCCAGCCGGGCACCGAGATGGCATCCCGCCCCACCCGGCCTGGCACCACGAACAGGGGGCGCCCGGCGTTGGCCTGCGGCGACGCGGCACCCCTAGAGCGACCACAAGCCGTCCCACCTGCGGCGAAAGTCGCCCGGCTGGTTTAGTCTCGGGCCGTGCCCATGTTCATGGTTGGCGTCTCGCACCTGGAGGCCACTCCAGCACAACTGGCTGCCCTGGCCCGCCACGTCGATGC
This sequence comes from Promicromonosporaceae bacterium, assembly GCA_009782865.1. GTDB lineage: Bacteria > Actinomycetota > Actinomycetes > Actinomycetales > Cellulomonadaceae > Xylanimonas. The sequence goes on along the minus strand of WRIF01000215.1, from coordinate 691 downwards.
CGTCGCCCAGCACCTGCGCACCACCGCGGCTCTGCCCGGGTTCGCGATCCTCGCCACCTGCAACCGCTTCGAGGTCTACGCCGACGCGGCCACCTTCCACGGGCCGGTAGCGCTCCTGCTTGACGCGATAGACGGGGCCGCTCCCGCCACCGCCGCCGAGCTGAGCGAGGCCTTCTATGTGACCAGCGGCCCGGACCTGGTCGAGCACCTCTACCGCGTCACCGCCGGCCTCGAATCGATGGTGATCGGCGAGGCGGAGGTGGTGGGACAGGTGCGGCAGGCGCTGGCAGCCCCCGGCAACTGCGTCTCTCCCGCCCTGCGCCGCCTCTTCGACGACGCCCTGGCGTTTTCCAAGTCGGTGACGACGACGACGACCCTGCGGGAGGTCGGCCGCACGCATGCCTCCGTCGGCCTCGACCTGGCCGAGCCCAGCCTGCCGCCCTGGCCCGAGGTGCGGGCCGTCATCGCCGGCACGGGCCAGTACGCGGGCACGGTGGTTGCCGAGCTGCGCCGCCGGGGATGTGTAGGCCTCTCGGTCTACTCGGCCTCCGGGAACGCAGACCAGTTCGCCGCGACCCATCCGGTGACCCCGGTGGCCGAGTTGGCCCCGGCGCTGCCCGGTGCCCAGCTGTTTGTTGCCGCGAGCGGGCAGGGCGGAACCAAGGTTCGCGCCGAGGAGTTGGCCACCGCC
>WRIF01000214.1 GCA_009782865.1 Promicromonosporaceae bacterium | reverse complement strand
CTCCTGATGGTCGGTGGCCTGGAGCGTTATTACCAAATAGCTCGGTGCTATCGCGACGAGGATTTCCGGGCGGATCGGCAACCCGAGTTCACCCAGTTGGACGTGGAGTTGAGTTTCGCGGATCAAGACGACGTGATTAGGCTCGCCGAGCAGATTCTGGTGGCGATCTGGGAGTTGATCGGCGTCACCCTGCCAACCCCGTTCCCGCGGATCACGTTTGCCGAGGCCATGCGGCTCTACGGAACCGACAAGCCGGACCTTCGCTTCGGAAATCCGCTAGTTGACCTGACCGAGTACTTCGCCAATACGCCGTTCCGCGTGTTCCAGGCACCATATGTCGGCGCCGTGGTCATGAAGGGTGGCGCATCGCAACCCCGGCGGCAGTTCGATGCCTGGCAAGAATGGGCCAAGCAACGCGGTGCGCGGGGGCTGGCGTATGTGACCGTTGGAGACGACGGCGAGCTGGGCGGCCCCGTGGCCAAAAACTTGTCCGAACCCGAGCGCCTGGGCCTAGCCGCCGTGACGGGCGCCTCGCCCGGCGATGCCGTTTTCTTTGCCGCCGGCAAGACGGACGAGTCGCGCGCCCTGCTCGGCGCCGCGCGCAACGAGATCGCCCAACGCACGGGGCAGATCGACGACGACGCCTGGGCGTTCGTCTGGGTGGTGGACGCCCCACTGTTCAAGCCCGCCGGGCAGGATGACGACGTCGCGGTGGGCACCTCGGCCTGGACCGCAGTACACCACGCGTTTACCTCGCCCACCCCGGAGTGGATCGATAACTTCGAGACCGACCCCGGAAATGCCTTGAGCTACGGGTACGACATCGTGTGTAATGGCAACGAGATCGGTGGCGGGTCAATCCGAATCCACCGCCGCGATGTCCAAGAGCGCATTTTCCAGGTAATGGGCATTGGCCCTCAGGAGGCCCAGGAGAAGTTCGGATTCCTGCTCGATGCCTTCCAGTACGGCGCCCCACCTCATGGCGGCATTGCCTTTGGCTGGGACCGGATTGTGGCTCTGTTGTCGAAGGCCGGCTCGATCCGGGATGTCATCGCCTTCCCCAAGTCCGGAGGCGGCTACGACCCACTCACCCAAGCGCCAGCCCCGATCACCGCCGAGCAGCGTGCCGAGGCAGGCATCGACTCTGTGCCCAAGGACGGCGAGGCCGTCGATGCGGCGTAGGTCCTTTGAGACCGTCACCGCGCGCTTTGGTGGCGGTCGCACTCCCCAGCGGCAACGCCCGATTGAGGTGCGCGATGACTACGACATTGGGGTGGAATTGCCCGGCTACTGGGCCAACCACCCCGTACTGGTGACCGAGTCGGCGCACAACGACTGGTCCACCCGGCGCGCCTGGTGGACCGACCAGGGCATCCTGCTGCGGATCAGCCGTCGCGCGGGCCGCTGGGCCGACACCCGGGTCGATTCGCTCTACGGCATCGGTCCGGCCCCGGCCGTGGCCGGGCTGATCAAGAAGGCGGCCCCCTTCTTCGACGTCGGGCGCACCACCGTGCCGCGAGGCACCCGGGCCGAGCTGGCCAAGCTGCTGGACGAGGACGAGATAGACGTTCCGGCCCCGTTCGAGTCGGCCGTGGCCGCCACCTGGGACTGGCTGATGACCTCCGAGGCGCCGCCGGCCTGCGCCGAGGAGGGGAGGGTCGAGGAACTCACCGGCCGCTCCTCCCTGGAGTCGGCCCGCCTTGCGCTGATCGAGGCGCACCCCGGTGGCGAACTCTCCGTCGACGAGGCCGGTTCGCGCTGGTTTGGTTGGCGCGACGACTCCGGGGTACTGCGCGCCATCGGTGGCGCCTCGCGGCGGGTGACGGGCAGGCCCTGGGTGCTCGGCTCCATCGGGGTGGCCCCCGCCTTCCGCGGGATGGGGATCGGGGCCGCGATCACCGCGGCGATGGTGCGCGCCGGCCTGCAGGAGGCGCCCTACGTGACGCTCGGCATGTATGCCGGCAACGAGGCGGCCCTGCGCACCTACCAAAGTGTGGGCTTTACGGTGTTGCAGGAGTTCGAGAGTTCTGCCTGACCGGTATCATCGGGCCATGAGCCAAACCATTGACCTGATGATGAAGCACGCTTCTGTCCGGAAGTTCACCGAAGAACCGATTCCGGCGGGCGAGATGACCCAGATCATCGACGCCGGCCGCGCCGCCTCGTCGTGGAAGGCCTTCCGCCCGTACACGATCATTGACGTCACCTCCGCCGAGGTTAAGGAGGCGCTCTTTGAACTGGTGCCGCAGCCCGCGATCAAGGGCTGTTCGTCGTTTTTGATCTTTGTTGGCGACCTGACCGTGGCGCAGAAGGCGTGCCAGATGCACGATGGCACGTTCCAGCCGGGCGGCGTTGAGACGCTGCTCATCACCTCCGTTGATGCGGCCCTCGCCGCGCAAAACACCCTGCTCGCCGCCGAATCCCTGGGATACGGGGGCGTCTTTATCGGCCTGATCCGCTACAAGTCCGCCGAGATTGCCGAACTCTTGGGCCTGCCCGAGTACTCCTATCCGGTGTTCGGCGTGGCGATCGGGCGTCCCGCGCGGACGTTTGCCCCCAAGCCCCACCTCCCGCATGAGGTGGTTGTTCACCAGGATCGCTACACCCCGGTCGAGGGCCTCGAAGACGCGATCCGCCAGCACGACGCCGATTACGCCGAGTACTTCGGGGGACGGGCCGCCGACGACTGGTCCGAGCGAGTGGTCGCCCAGTGGGGTGTGCCAGAGGACCCGTCATCCACGGATCGCCTGCGCGCCGCGGGCCTGCTCTGAGCCGCGGAACTGTCCTGAACCGCGAATCTGGGCCGACCCAGGGGGCATGCTCGGGCGCCTCGCCCCGGCCTGCGCCCGCCATCGGCAGCCGAACCTGCTGGCTGATCGCCGCGCTCCTCGGGACGGGCTACCTCGTGCTCTCGCTGGTGGTCCGCTTCGGGCCGGCCGCGGCCTTGGCCTGGTTCGATGATCCGCTGACCCGCTGGATTCACGGCATGCGCACCGCCTGGCTGACCAGCCTGGCGGTGGCCGACGCGAGGTTGTTCAGCCAAATCGGGGCGATTGCGATCACGATTGTGGGTGCGCTGTGCCTGGTGGCCCGCCGCCAACGCTGGGCGGGCCTGTGGCTGGTGGCCTCCGTGGCGATCACCGCCGGCCTGACCGAGCTGTCCAAGGCGTTGTTGCAACGCCCCCGGCCCATGGACAATCGCCTGGCGCAGTTCGTCGACGAACCTGGTCTCTCCTTCCCTTCCGGCCATTCGCAATTCGCGGCGGTGGCCGCCGGCTGCCTGGTGGTGAGCCTGCTGCGGGTGGTGACCAAGCGGGCGCAGCGAGTCACGCTGATCGTCGTTGGGGCCGGGGTGGTGTTGATGGTTATGTGGTCGCGCGTCTACCTGGGGGTGCATTACCCCTCGGACACCGTCGGCTCCGTGCTGCTCGCCGCGACGTGGATTGCCGCCACCTTCCCCGCCATGCGGTGGCTGTCAACCAGGGTGACAGACCCGGAGGGTACGGTGGAGCCATGAGCAAAGTGTTGGTTGCCGTCACCCACTCGGCCGCCGATTCCTCCTCGCTGCGCATCCTGCCGGGCGAGGTGGTGGTGGTCGGAAGGCGCACCGGTGCCGACGACGGCGCCTGGCCCGCCTTTGTGCCCATCGAGTCCGCCCGCGGCGAGGCGGGGTGGGTTCCGGAGCGGTACCTGTCCGCTGGGCGCCCGGAGGCGATGGTCACCGTGGAGTGCAACACCACCGAACTGCCTGCCATCGCCGGAGAGGAACTGGAGTTGCTGGTGGACGACGCGGAGTCGGGCTGGTCGTGGTGTCGCAACGCCTCCGGCCGTGAGGGTTGGATTCCCAACCGCAACCTCGGCCTCTAGGGACCTGCAGGCGGCCTGACGTGGACCTGTTTGACTCCCTCTCGACTACAAAGTCCGGCACCCCGGTCACGGTGCGCGCCGGGGCGTCGGCCCCCCTGGCGGTGCGCATGCGTCCCGCCACCCTCCAAGAGGTGGCCGGCCAGGAACATCTGCTGAAGCCCGGTTCGCCCCTGCGGCGGCTGGTGGAACCCGAGGACGTGGCGGCCCGCCGCGCCGCCCCCGGCTCCCTGATCCTGTGGGGTCCGCCCGGC
>WRIF01000213.1 GCA_009782865.1 Promicromonosporaceae bacterium | reverse complement strand
ATCCTGGCCCGGCGCCTGGCCCCCGGCGCCCCGGGGGTGTCCCCAGCCCCGGCCCGATTTGCGGCCCCCCTGCGAGAGGTCTGTCAGGACCTGGCCCTCCAACTCCTGGCCGATGCCGGGGGGGCGAGCCACGACATCCGCATCGATGTCACCGGGGCGAACACCGAGGCCGCCGCCCTCGCCGTGGCCCGCGCCGTCGCCCGCTCCAACCTGGTCAAGGCCGCCATCTTCGGCAACGACCCCAACTGGGGACGCATCATCGCGCAGGTCGGCACCGTGCCCGCCGCCATTGCCCCCTTCGATCCCGAGCGGGTGGATGTCACCATCAACGGGGTGCAGGTCTGCCGCGACTCGACGGCTTACGACGACCCGGCGACACTCGACCTAGCCGCCGACCGGGCGGTCACCATCCTGATCGATCTGAAGGCCGGGCCCGCCTCGGCCACCCTCTACACCAACGACCTTACCCACGCCTACGTCGAAGAGAACAGCGCTTACTCAACATGAACCTGTCCCATCTCAGCCCCGCCCAGAAGGCGACCGTGCTGCTGGAGGCCCTGCCCTGGCTACAGCGCTACGCCGGCGCGCTGGTGGTGGTCAAGTACGGCGGAAACGCCATGACCGACGAGACCCTCAAGGCCGCCTTCGCCGCCGACATGGTGTTCCTGCGACAGGTGGGGCTGCGCCCCGTGATCGTGCACGGCGGCGGCCCGCAGATCAACGCCATGCTGGGCCGCCTTGGCATCGCCTCCGAGTTCCGGGGCGGCCTGCGCGTCACCACCCCCGAAACCATGGACGTGGTTCGCATGGTGCTTACCGGCCAGGTCAGCCGGGAGCTGGTCGGCCTGCTCAACACCCACGGCCCGGTTGCGGTCGGCCTCTCGGGCGAGGACGGCGGCCTGTTCGCCGCCACCCGTCGCCCGGCCATCATCGACGGGGAGCCGGTGGACGTCGGGTTGGTCGGCGATGTCACGGCCGTCAATCCGGCCGCCGTCCAGGACATTCTCGACGCCGGCCGCATCCCGGTGGTGTCCTCCATCGCCCCTGATGTCACGGACCCCACTCAGGTGCTCAACGTCAACGCCGACACCGCTGCCGCCGCCCTGGCCGCCAGCCTTGGCGCCCGCAAGCTGATCATGCTCACCGACATCGAGGGGCTCTATCGTCACTATCCAGACCCCGACTCGTTGATCTCGCAGCTCGATGCCGCCGAGCTGCGCGCGCTGCTGCCCTCGCTGGCCAGCGGCATGATCCCCAAGATGGAGGCCTGCCTGCGCGCGGTCGAGGCCGGCGTGCCCGCCGCCACCGTGATCGATGGTCGGGTTCCCCACTGCGTGCTGCTCGAGGTGTTCACCGAGGAGGGGGTGGGGACCATGGTGGTGCCGAGTCCCTCGTCCTCGCCGGCCCAGAGCCCGGAGGAAGGCCACGCATGACCACCTGGACCGAGCGCTACGCAGGCGCGATCATGGACACCTTCGGGCCGCCGCAGCGGGTGCTGACCCGGGGGGAGGGCTGCTATGTCTATGACGACGACGGCGCGCGCTACCTCGACCTACTGGCAGGCATCGCCGTCAACGCGCTGGGGCACGCCCATCCCGACTGGGTAGCCGCCGTCTCTCAGCAGGCAGGCACCCTTGCCCACGTCTCCAACTTCTTCGCCACGCACCCGCAGGTGGAACTCGCAGAAACCCTGCTGCGCCTGACCGGCGCCCCGGCCGGCTCCCGCGTGTTCTTCACCAACTCCGGCACCGAGGCCCTTGAGGCCGCGTTCAAGATGGCCCGCCGGGTTCCGACCTCCCCGCCTGGTGGGCAGGGTGCTCCTGGCCGCATCCTGGCCCTGGAGGGTGCCTTCCATGGCCGCACACTGGGCGCCCTGGCGCTCACCCATCGGCCGACGTACCGCGAGCCATTCGAGCCGCTGCCAGCGGGCGTGGAACACATCGCGGTCACCCTCGACGCCCTAGAGGCGGCCTTCAGCCAGGAGGCGGTCGCCTCCCGTGGGCCGGTGGTCGCGGTGTTTGTCGAACCGATCCAGGGGGAGGCGGGGGTCAGGCCGCTGCCCGAGGGCTTCCTGCGGCGGGCCAGACAACTGTCTGTCGCCGCTGGCGCACTGCTGGTGGTCGACGAGGTGCAGACCGGCATCCGCCGCACCGGCACCTGGTTCGGCTACCAAAACCCCGCCCTGGTTTGCGACCAGGACGACCCGGGCGACCAGGACGCTCACGGCCCGATCCTGCCCGACGTTGTCACCCTCGCCAAGGGCCTGGGGGGCGGCTTCCCGATCGGCGCAGTGGTGGCCCTGGGGGAGCGCGCCGCCACCCTGCTGGGCCGCGGACAGCACGGCACCACCTACGGTGGCAACCCACTGGCCGCCCGGGCGGCGCTGACGGTGTTGCAGGTGATAGAACGCGACAATCTTCCCACCCGCCTGGACGGCCCGAGCGGTGACTCTGTGGGCGATTGGCTGCGCGCCCGCCTCGACTCGCGGGGTAGCTCCCCGCTGGTGACCGGCGTGCGGGGGGAGGGAATGCTGCTCGGGATCGAACTGGCCGCGCCGGTAGCCGCCGATGTCGCCCGCCTGGCCCTCGACGAAGGCCTCATCGTCAACGCGGTCGCGCCCGACACCATCCGCCTGGCCCCGCCCCTGATCCTGTCGCTGGAACAGGCGGCCGTGGCGGCGGACTTCTTCGACTCGCTGCGCCTGGCAGACGACGGCACCGTCCTTTGCGAGCCGGGCATTTCATCCACATCGGCCGCAACTCCATCCGCCCAGGCGGACGCCGACTACCTGCGCGACGCCCATGCAGCGGACGGCCACCCGCGCAGCGGCAACTTGCCGTCCGCGCACTCGGCGGCCTCGGCATTGTCGACACCCTCGGCATCCGGTTCGGTCCGGCCCGACCAGCCTTCCCCGTCCGACCTTGAGGAGCCAGCATGACCCTCCGCCACTTTTTGCGCGACGACGACCTTTCCCCAGCCGAACAGCGGGAGGTGCTCGACCTGGCACTCGCCTTCCGAGACGACCGTCACCTGCGCCGGCCCCTCGCCGGGTCGCAGGCCGTCGCCTTCATCACCGACAAGCCGACCCTGCGCACCCAGGTGAGCTTCGCCACCGGGATCGCCGAACTGGGCGGCTTCCCCCTGATGGTTGACGGCAGCCTCGCCCAGATCGGGGTGCGCGAATCGATCTCCGACACCACCCGGGTGCTGGACCGGCAGGTGGCCGCCATCGTGTGGCGCACCTTTGCCGACTCCCGCATCCAGGAAATGGCGCACGTCTCCCGCGTGCCGGTGATCAACGCGCTGACCGATGGTTTTCACCCCTGTCAGATATTGGCGGACCTGGCCACCATTGCTGCCCATCGCGGTGGTGTCGACCATCTCAAGGGGCTGTCCCTGGCATACGTGGGGGACGGGGCTAACAACATGGCGCACTCCTATCTCCTTGGCGGAGTCACCGCCGGAATGCACGTCCGGATCGGCGCTCCCACTGGCTACCTGCCCGCTACAGACATAGTGGCACGCGCCACTGACATCGCCGCCACCACCGGCGGATCGGTCACCGTCACCACCGATCCGCGTGAGGCGGTGACCGGCGCCTATGCGGTGGCCACCGACACCTGGGTGTCGATGGGAGACGAGGAACAGGCCGCCCAGCGCGAGACCCCCTTCGTTCCCTTCCAACTGAACGCGGGTCTCCTGTCACACGCCCGCCCGGAGGCCATCGTCCTGCATTGCCTGCCCGCCTACCGCGGCAAGGAGATCACCGCCGAAGTGATCGACGGCCCCCAATCGGTGGTGTTCGACGAGGCCGAGTTCCGCCTCCACGCGCAGAAGGCACTGCTCACCTGGCTGCTGGAGACCTCCGATGTCTAGTGCCCCCACCTCCCCCCTGACCAAGGCCGCCAGGCAGGTCCGCATCCGGGAGATCCTGTGGGCCTCATCGATCTCCTCACAGACCCAGCTGGCGGAACTGCTCGCCGCCGAGGGTCTGCCGGTGACCCAGGCCACCCTCAGCCGCGACCTCATCGACCTGCGCGCCGAGAAGGTGCGCTCCGCCGACGGCTCCCTCATCTACGCCGTGCCGGGGGAAGGCGGGGATCGTTCGGTGAAGGCGGGC
>WRIF01000212.1 GCA_009782865.1 Promicromonosporaceae bacterium | reverse complement strand
GCTACCTGGCCATCGGGCACACCCGCTATTCCCCCAGCGGGGCCAACACCTGGGAGAACGCCCAGCCCACCCTGGGGGCCACCGCGAACGGCACCGTGGCCCTGGCCCACAACGGAAACCTGACCAACCCTGCCGAGCTGGTGGGCCTGGTCGCGGAGCGCAACGGGGCGCAGCGCCGCGGGGAACTGGCCCGCGGCAACGCCACCGACACGGCGCTGATCACGGACCTGCTCTCCGGCGAGCCCGGGGTGTCCCTGGAAGAGACGGCGGCCGAGGTGCTGCCGCGCCTGCGCGGAGCGTTCTCGCTGGTGTTCATGGACGAGTCCACCCTCTACGCCGCCCGCGACCCACAGGGGGTGCGCCCCTTGGTGCTGGGCCGCCTCGAACGCGGCTGGGTGGTGGCCTCGGAGACCTCGGCCCTTGACATCGTCGGCGCCTCTTACGTGCGCGAGGTGGAACCGGGCGAACTGATCATCATCGACGCTGGCGGCCTGCGCTCGCGTCGCTTCGCCGAGGTGCGGCGCGCCGGCTGCGCCTTCGAGTACGTCTACCTCGCCCGCCCCGACACGGTGATCGGCGGCGAGTCCGTCCACGCCGCCCGCGTGGAGATGGGCCGGGCGCTGGCCCGCGAACACCCCGTGGAGGCCGACCTGGTGATGCCCACCCCCGAATCCGGCACGCCCGCCGCGATCGGCTACGCGGCCGAGTCGGGAATCCCGTTTGGGCAGGGCCTCACCAAGAACTCCTATGTGGGCCGCACGTTCATTCAGCCGTCGGACACCCTCCGCCAGCTGGGCATTCGCCTCAAGCTCAACCCCTTGCGGGAGGCCATCAAGGGTAAGCGCCTGGTGGTGGTCGACGACTCCATCGTCCGCGGCAACACCCAGCGCGCGCTGGTGCGCATGTTGCGGGAGGCGGGCGCTGCCGAGGTGCATGTCCGCATCTCCAGCCCGCCCGTCACCTGGCCGTGCTTCTACGGCATCGACTTCGCCACGCGCGCCGAACTGATCGCCAACGGCCTGAACCCGGCGGAGGTCGGCCAGTCGCTCGGCGCCGACTCCCTCGGCTACGTCTCACTCGACGCGATGGTTGCCGCCACCAAGCAGTCGCCGGCCCAGCTCTGCCTCGCCTGCTTCGACGGCAACTATCCGATACCCCTAGAGGACCAGGCAGGCAGGCGCCTGCTGGACCAGGCCCAACAACCGCTGACCGGCCCAGAGGCGCTGCGCCACCCCTGACCCGTCACCCCTGATCCCCCGGCCCGCGGCGCGCAGGCCGACCGACCCTGAGGAGAGACCCCACCATGACAGCGAACCACCCCGCCCCCCCCGCCCCCGGCGCGGCCGGGATCACCTATGCGGGCGCCGGTGTCGACACGGTCGCCGCCGACCACGCGGTCGAGCTGATGAAGGACGCGGTGGCCCGCACGCATGGCCCCGCCGTGCTGGGCGGCGTTGGCGGCTTCGCCGGCCTCTTCGACCTCTCGGCGCTGGGACGCTATGAGCGCCCGCTGCTGGCCACCTCCACCGACGGCGTGGGCACCAAGGTGGCCCTCGCCCAGGCCCTCGACAAGCACGACACCATCGGCTTCGACCTGGTGGGCATGGTGGTCGACGACATCGCGGTGGTGGGCGCCAAGCCCCTGTTCATGACCGACTACATCGCCTGCGGCAAGCTGGTTCCCGGCCGCATTGCCGACATCGTGCGCGGGATCGCCGCCGCCTGCGAGGTGGCGGACACCGCCCTGGTGGGTGGGGAGACCGCCGAACACCCCGGCCTCCTGGGCGTGGACGAGTACGACGTGGCGGGGGCGGCCACCGGCATCGTGGAGGCCGACCGCGTGCTCGGGCCAGAGCGCGTGCAGGCGGGCGACGTGCTGATTGCGATGGCCGCCAGCGGCCTGCACTCCAACGGCTACTCCCTGGTGCGCGCCATCATCAAGCAGGCCGGCTGGGCCCTGGAGCGCCACGTCCCGGAGTTTGGGCGCACCCTCGGGGAGGAACTCTTGGAGCCCACCCGTGTCTACTCCGCCGACTGCCTCTCGCTGGCCGACGCCCCGGCCGCGCAGGTCCACGCCTTCACCCATGTCACCGGCGGGGGGCTGGCCGCCAACCTGGCGCGCGTGCTGCCTGCCGGCCTGGTGGCCACCGTCTCCCGCAACTCTTGGGAGGTGCCCGCCGTCTTCTCGGTGCTCAAGCGGCTCGGGCAGGTGCCCACCGCCGACATCGAGGCCACGCTCAACCTGGGGGTGGGCATGGTGGCCATCGTCGGGGCCGAGGGGGCGGCGGCGGCGCTGTCCCATCTGCAGGCCCGGGGAGTGCCCGCCTGGGAACTCGGCCGGGTGGGCACCCTGGATGAGCTCGACGTGATCGGTTCCGATGGCCTGCCCGGCGGGGCCGGCGCCCTCGTGTCTGGCACCAAGGGGGTTCAGGGCGGTGCCGTGCGCATGACCGGCGCCTACCACTGGGGGTGATTTCCCTCACGCCGTCAGCGAACAGGCTGGCCGCGTCGTCGTGCCCGAAAAGTGCCGTCCCCGCCCGGCTGGGGCGCTCCAGGCCGCGCCAGGCCGCGCCTGCGCGCGGGGAGTTCGGTCGACCTGACCGTGGTGGTGGTGTCGCAGAGCGAACGGTGAGGAGCCCGGAAAGCGCCCGGGGGTGGCCGCAAAGTGGAGTCCGCCGGGCGCCGTCATGTACCCTTGGCGGCGAACAGACACGCACTTGTAACGGGGCCGCGCGTCAACCGCGCCGCCCCTACTAACGTAATTGGGGGTAACCATGGGGCGCGGACGGCAGAAGGCCAAGCAGACCAAGGTTGCACGGGAGTTGAAGTACTTCACTCCAGACACGAACCTGACGGCCTTGGAGCGCGAGCTGCGCGGCACCACGGACGACGACACCGACGAGGATGACGACTACGTCGACCCGTACGCCCCGGCGGATCAGGATGAAGACCCGAAGCTCGCGATGTGGGCGGACTTCGCCTAGCCCCAGCTAGCGGCGGGAGGCCTTGACCACCCGCAGGGTCACCAGCGCGACGAAGGCGCCGGTCATCGCGAGGGCGGCCTTGAGGTTGCGCGCCCGCGGGCCTTCATCCGCGGCGGGCAGGCCGCCCCCGGTAAGCAGCGTCCGCGCGTCCGTCAGCACATCCTTGGTACAGGCCCGCAGGCGGGAGGCCTGGTAGGACGGCGAGATGCGGGCGGAGAACTGATCCACCGTAGAGGCCAACTCCGCGCGCAGGCGGATGACCTCGGCATTCAACTCATCACGGGTGGGCTTGGCGTCTGACATCTTTAGGCCTCCTCGGCATCGGGGCGGGCTTTCAGGGAGAACGAGTGCTTGACGGCGTCCACCGACTCCTTCACCGAGGCTGCGGCCTTGCCCCGGCGCGCGGCCGCCTTGAACGCCCCCACCCCACCGGCCACGCTCGCGGCGATCACCAACAGCATCACCGCCGCCACGATGAGGGCGGCGGCCCACATCGGCACCAGGTTGCCGAAGCCGTAGATGGCCGCCAGGATCAACACACCCACCAGGTAGGTGCCGACCAGGCCCGCGAAGACCAGCAGGCCGATGCCGATGGCGGAGTTCTTGGCCTTGTCGGCCATCTCCTGCTTGGCCAGGGCGATCTCGGCCTTGACGAGGCCAGAAGTCTGCTCGGACAACTGACCCAGCAGCTGCCCAAGTGATTGGTCGGTACTTGCACTCATACGGCTCACCCTAACCTGCGAACGACCCGCCTGCCGCCCAATCGGACGCAACCAGTGTCAAGAGGGTGGCCGCCGGACGGCAGGCAAAGCGCACCGGGGCGTACGGCGACGTTCCCGCTCCGCCCGAGACGTGCAGCCACACCGAGTCGGTCCCCCGGCCATGCGGCGCGTTCGGCCGCGCCCCCGGCCAGCCGGAAAGGCCGCTGGCCCTTCGCCGGTCGAGGTCGCAGTTGGTCACCAGGGCACCGATTCCCGGCACGCACAACTGTCCGCCGTGCGTGTGTCCGGAAAGGACTATGTCAACGCCCGCCGCCGCCGCTTCGTGCCGAATCGCGGGGGGATGTGAGAGGAGGATTGTTTTAATGTGGGACGAGTCTCCCGACCCGTCCGATTTTTTATCTTTAATTCCCAACGCTTTCTCA
>WRIF01000211.1 GCA_009782865.1 Promicromonosporaceae bacterium | reverse complement strand
CACCTTCGAGGATAACTTTTGAACAGGAAAGGGCGAGGGCAGGCGAAACCGCAAACAGCCCCCCCGCCACAGCCGAGCCGTACCCGACTCGGCCGGCGTTCTGTTGAACCACCATGTAGGTGGCCATCGTGTCCATGCCGACGGTGGTTGGACTCTGTCTCGTCAGAATCCAAACCATGTCGAACAGTTGGAACGAGCCGATGATGGACAGGAACGCCCAGATACGAATGGTGGGGCCCAGCAGTGGCAGGGTGACCTTACGCTGGATCTGCCACCAACCGGCGCCGTCAATGGCGGCGGCCTCGGTGAGTTCCTCGGGAATACCCGACATTCCCGCCAGGAACAGGATAATCGCCAGGCCGAGGTACTTCCATGTCAAGACGAGCATGATGAACCAGAAGGTCCAAGACCCAAGCCCGCCCTCGCGACCTCCGGCCAGCCACTGCACATCTGACAGAGCGCACAGGAAACCGTCGGCACACATCTGAACCGATTCGCCGGAGACCATGCGAGTGGTTACGCCCGTGCTACCACCCAGCCAGTTCGGCAAACTGAGGGCCATACCGTTGAACGCCGAAGCCACGGCGCCGTTGGGAGCGACCAGCATCTGGAACATTACACCGGTGATGACCTCAGAGACCACCCACGGGACAAAGATGAGAGTACGGATCAACCAACTGCCACGCATCTTGCGGTTGAGCAGCAAGGCGATGAGAATCGCCAAGGGACCCTGAATCAACAGGGACATGATGGCGATCAAGAAATTGTTACGAACGGCGTCCCAAAATACGGGAGCACCCAGGATGCCGGGCGTCCGGTCGAAGATGGCAGTGTAATTGGTGAACCCGATGAAATTGTCACCAACGGGATTGAGACGACTGCCATCTCGAATAGAGAGGATGATGCCGAAGCCGATCGGAACAAAAACGAACGCGACGTAGACCAAGAGCGCGGGGATGGTGAATGCACCAGCCTCGTACCAACGGACCTTCTTACGCGGCGTACGCACAATGGGGGACGAGCCCCTGGCAGATGTTTCATCCACCAGGGGCTCGTCAATGGAGACAGTGTCAGACACTATATTGTCATCCGTAGCGTCGGTCGTGAGACTACTCTGCGACGCCAGCAGCCTCAACGGCGAGCTGGGTCAGAGCGTTCACCACGTCCTCAGGGGTGCCTTGGCCCTGCATGAAGGCAACCAGGGTGTCGTTCATTTGAGCGCCGACGGCACCAAGGGCGGTGTCGAGCCACAGCTGAACGGAAGTGGCGGCCGCAACGGCGTCCGCAGCCCAAACCAGCGGACCGGCGGGAACCGCATCCATGGCACCGGAGTCGATCGGGATGTTGCCCATGGCAGCGTACTGGCGCTGAATGTCAGTCGACACGATGAAGGCGAGCAGCTCGGCGGCCTCGTCGGGGGCGTTTACGCCGACAGAGAAGCCGTCAACGCCACCCATGATGGCACCCGGGTCACCAGCGGCGCCGGGGATCTGCGGGAAGGGGAACCAGGAGATGAACTCGGCGTGGTCCTGAGCGTCAGACGGGAGGCCCATCTGCTCGTTGTAGATACCACCCATGACGGCGAAGTCCCAGGTTCCCATCAGCTGCATGGCAGCCTCGCCGAGGACGACGCGACCGGAGGCGGAGGTGGCGCCTTCCTGAGCAGAAGTCGAGGCCCAGTCGGAGTTCCAAGCGCCAGTGGCGATAATCGCGGCGACATCCTCAGAAGCAGCGATCCAGCCCGGGTCGGTGAAATCACCGTGGGCGAGGGCCGCGGCCATCGCGGAAGCGGGGACGTTGCGCAGCGCGGTCCAGTACCACCAGTGGGCGGCCGGCCAGCCGGGAGCACCACCGACGGCGACCGGGGTGTGGCCGGCCTCGGCAAGGGTGGCCCAACGGTCTTCCAGCTCAGGCAGGGTCGTGGGGAAGTCGGCCTCGGTCAGGCCAGCGTCTTCCCAGACGTTCATGTTGACCCAGAAGCCCGAGGGCAGCGAGGTGTAGGGCATGCCCCAGATCTCACCGTCAATCGAGAACATCTCGGCGGCCCAGCGGTTCGGCTCCGGAACGAAGTCGGTCACGGGGCGGATGAGGCCCTGGCGCTGGTATTCAAGCAGCTCGCCGCCACCCCACGACTGGAACAGGTCAACCTGAGTGCCGGCCGCGATAGCGTTGGGGAGAATGGTGGTGCGAAGGTCTTCATTCTGGAAGGCCTGAACGTCGATGGTCACGTGCGGGTTGGCGTCCGTGAACTGATCGGCAACTTCCTGCCAGAAGGACAGCAGGGGCTCGCCGGTGCCGTTGTGCCACCAGACCAGGTGGACCGGCTCGCGATCCTCGGATGCAGGGGGCTCAACATCGTCGATCGGCTCCTCAGTGGGAGCCTCGGTGGCGTCGGCCTCGGGGGTGGGGTCAGCAGCGGGGGCGTCGTCGCCACACGCGGAAACTACGAGGGCGAGGGCGGCAGCAGCTGCCACGAACCCGCCAGCACGAAGCTTGGTCTTCATTGGAAATTCCAATCGTTCGATGGTTCTCTCTCACGACCGTTTTGGCCGCATGGCAATTAGTTTGACGGCTAGACGTAAGTCACACAACCCGCTGTCGCAGACCGTTACCTAAGCCGCCCAGATGGTTATCTTGCGAGACGAAGGGCGCCACCCGCTCGGGCAAGGCGCGCCACCCTCAAACGTTTTCCCCAGCCATTTAGCACGGCTACACCACGCCCGTCCTGCCCCGGCGGACGGCAGACGTCACACCCAGTTGCTGAACCTGATCAGGAACCTCCAGTAGTCCCACGGGACCTCGATGGCGGTCCACAGGGGATAGAAGAGGGCCGAGATCAGGGCGATCAGCGCGAGCACCGACGCGATGGTCCACACCGCCACGGTGCGGCGGCCTGGCGGCCGCCATCGCCTCGCCTCCGTTGCCCCCGCCGCCGTCGGCAAGGCCTCAGCCACCGCGGGCAGGGCCTCCGTCGGTGGTGGCTCGGGAAGCAGTGGAGGCTCCGGCATCAGTGGCGGCCCTGGCGGCGGGTCGCGCCGCAGGGTGCCGCCGGACCACTCCAGCGCCACAGCGAAGGCGTAGACGAGGGTGAGCACCACCCACGGGGTGATCGCGATCGTGTAGAAGGTGAACATGGTGCGGCCCGTTCGCGCATAGGTGAGGAGCCAGGGCAGCCATCCGGCCAGGGTGCCGCTGAGCACCGCGAGCGCCCGCCAGTCCCTTCGATAGGCTCCCCAGGCGACGGCGAAGACGCCCGCCAGCGCCGCCGCCCACCAGAGCAGCGGGTTGCCGATCGAGGTGATGGCCGAGACGACATCGCCGTCGCGGCGCCAGTGGAACGAGGTGGGGCGCCACTGCACGATGAAGCCAAGCGGGTTGGCCATGTAGGCGTGCTCGACGGTCAGGCCGGTGTGGAAGCCCCACATCTGTTCGTGGTAGCGCACAAAGGAGCGGGCCACCTCCGGCAGCCAGGAGATGCCCTGCCCCGGATTGTCGGCCGCCCAGGATCGTCCCCAGGCCCCCGGGGTGACCCACCAGGCCCACCAGGTGAGTAGGTAGGTGAGTAGGGCGGTGCCGACGATGGCGAAGAACGCCGGGATCGCGTCTATCAGCAGGCAGTCGGACCACCATCGCTTGATCCCCACCGCCCGGCGGGCGGTGAAGTCCCACAGCACGGTCAGCAGTCCGAAGCCGGCCACGACGTAGAGGCCCGACCACTTGGTGCCGACGGCCAGGCCCAGGCTGACCCCGGCAAGCAGGCGCCAGTAGCGGAAGCCGAGCCGTGGCCCGTAGAGCGGGGCGAGGCAGGGGCCGCCGCCCGGGCCGGCCTGGCCCTCGGGGCTTGTTTGGCCCGGCGGGGAAAGCTTGGCGTAGAGCACCGCAGTGCGCTCGGCCAGGCGGTGGCGCGCCCACTGCCTGTCGATCACCAGCAGGTAGAAGGCCAGCAGGCTAAAGAACATCAGGAACTGATCGAGCAGGGCCACCCGAGAGTGCACTATCGAGGTGCCGTCGATGGCCATCAGGCCGCCCGCGATCAGGCCGAGGGCGGTCGAGGCGAACAGGCGGCGGGCCAGGCGAATGACGATGAACACCGCCAGGATGCCGATGATCGCGTTTCCCAGGCGCCAGGCGGCCGGATTGG
>WRIF01000210.1 GCA_009782865.1 Promicromonosporaceae bacterium | reverse complement strand
CGGCCGGGGTCCTGGTCAACGGCCAGTCCTACACCTGGCAGGTACGGACCCGCTCCAACAACGGGCTGGCCACCTACGGGCCCTACTCGACCTCGGCCCACTTCCAGATGCAGGCCTTCGACCCCGACGCGCCGCCGCCGCCGGTCAACGCCGCCCTGGTACCGCTGCCGCAGGTGCTGGGCACCGGCACCAGCCGCGCGTTCATCTACGACCAGCGCGGTGAGCAGCGGATCCTGGAACTGTCCAACGTCTCCTCCCTGTCCTGGTCGCGGCGCATCAACGAGGTCTCCGATGCCTCGGTCATCGTTGACGTCCCCGGCGGCGGAGAGCGTGAGGAGTGCTGCGGCGACCTGGGCAACATCCATGTCTGGCACCACTCCCTGGTGATCTTCCGCGAGGTCGACGGCACCCCGCAGCGCGTCTGGGAAGGCCCGATCCGCCGCCTCGGCTACCGGCCCGGCCAGGTCACCATCGACGCCCGCGACGTCTCCGGCTGGCTGGAGCACCGCCGCCGCCACACCTACCGCGATGTCGCTTCCAGCCCCGTCACCACCGAGATGATGCTCTCCCTCCAGCGGGCCTTCACCTCACCGGTGGTGACCTCGCCCGCCGAGACCAGCGACCCCAACGTGCTGCCCTGGGTGATCAACTACGGCACCCTCACCGAGCCGGTCTCCATGGGCCCGGCCGTCTCGCGCGATGTGCTGCCCAACGAGGCCTTCTACATCGACGACCTGAACTCCTTCGTCGACATGGGCGGGCGCTGGACCGTCCTGGGCCGATCCATCATCGTCTTCCACGACGGCATCGCCCTGGGCCGCACCAACACGCTGTTGCCCTCGCGCGACCTCCAGGCAGAGATCGAGATCGTCGAGGACGGCGACTCGCTCACCACCTACGGTGTCGCCCGCGACGACACCGGTGCCGCGCAGGCCTACTACGGCCCCACCGGCCACACCCCGATCGACGCCTACTACGGACTGCTGGACTCGGTGGTCTCCCTCGGCGGCGGCGACACCGGCGCCTCCCGCGCAGCACTGATCGCAGCCGCGACCGCCGTGTGGAACCAGAACTACCCGGCCCCGATCCTGCTGAACATCCCCCAGGACTCCACCCTGTCGTGCGACGCCCCGTTCCCGATGCAGCACCTGGTCTGCGGCACCATCGTGCCGATCGAGTCGACCGAGACGTGCCGTGACGTGTCGGCCACGATGATCCTCTCCGGCGTGCAGGTCGAGCAGACCGCCGAGGGCGAGCAGGTCGCCATCAGCCTGATCCCCTCCTCCCAGCGCACCACCGGCATCCAGGGCGCCACCTTCGCCCTCGACGGCCTCGGGCTGGCCCCCGCCGCGCCAGTCCAGTTCCTCCCCGAGCCCGCCGCGACCGAGCCCGCGACCCAGGAGGTCGACTGATGCCAGCGAACATGGGCTCCTCGGGACACCAGTGGGAGGTCCGCGACTTCCTCGACCGCCAGAAGCGCACCGAGCGCTGGCTGCGCAACCTCGACGAGCGCATCGCCCACGGCGCCGGAGGCGGGAGCGGCGGCGAAGCCGTGTTCGGCTCGATGCGCCGCACCACTCAGCAGTCGATCACGGCGGCGACCAACACCGCCGTCGCCTTTGAGGTCGTCGACACCCTCACCGGCGGCGTGACCGTCGAGAACAGCCAGGCCTTCGTCATCCCCGTGGACGGCTGGTACGACCTCCGCGGCGGCGCCCAGACCGGCACCTACACCGGCACCAGGTTCTATCTCACCTTCGGCATCGGAGCCGGAGCCGCCGGTACCTACACTGCCTCCAACGGCACGATCCAGGACCAGACCTGGGGATCGGCCGCGGGCTCGCGCGGCGCCTCCATCTCGATGCTCCGCTACCTCAACGCCGGGGACCGCGTCACCCTGATCGCCTACGCCTCCGCGGCGGCGTCCGTCGGCAACTTCACCCACTTCACGATCCGCAAGATCGACGGGCCGGAGAACACCGGCAACGGCGGGCCGGAGCCGGACCAGCACATCCTCTACGCGGGCGTCGACTCCTTCACCAGCCCCACGAGCGCGGCCTGGAGCATCGTCCCGGTCGTGCTCCAACGGGAGCAGGCCTCGGCCCCACCCCAGTTGATGTTCACCAACTACGGGGCGCTGATCCTGTCCTCCGGGTGGTACCGGTTCTACGGCCAGGCAGGCTGGGCGGCGAACGCCACCGGCCCCCGCCGACTGCTGCGGATCGTGTGGGCCGACACCGTCAGCGCACCCGCCTCCGGCGCAACGATCCTCGCCATGGAGGAGGCCGCCGCATCGTCCGGGGGCCAGCCGTACGTCAACATGTCCGGGCTCGCCTACCTCCAAGCCGGGTGGCACATCCGGCTGGAGCAGTACCAGAACTCGGGCGCTGCACTCGCGGGCGGCACAGCCCGGTTCGCGATCGAACGGGCCGGGGCGATCGGCCAGATCATCTACGGCGGCGGAGGCGACACGCCGGAGGACACCCGCTGGATCACCCTGGGTGACGAGGGCGCGCCGACCTACACCACCGGTCACACCCACGCCAACGAGTCGGCCGACTACAAGACCCGGTTCCGGCGGGTCGGGACGCAGGCCACCCTGGTCCTCGCGGTGACCAAGGCACAGACCACCAGCGCTGTCATCACCACACTGCCCGAGGAATTCCGACCGAGCGTTCCGGTCTTCTTCGCCATCTACAGCGCCGGAAACCCCGTGTGGTCCGGCTGCCAGATCAACCCGAACGGGCAGGTGGTGTGGCCGACCCCGGGGCTGACGAACGCCGCCTACTACGGGTCGATCTCCTACCCGACCGGGTAGGAGATCGAGAGGGTCAGAGGGCGAAGATCGCGCCTGCGGCCTCGGCGGCCTCGGCCGCACCCTCGTCATCGACGACGAGGTAGAACCGGCGGTAGGTGTCGACGTCGTGGCCGAGCAGAGCGGCAGCCTGGTGGTCGGATACCCCGGCCTCGCTCAGCGCGGTGGCGATCGAGTGGCGCACGTTGTGGACGCGGGCCGGCCGGGGCACTCCGGCCTTGTCGCAGACGGCCCGGAAGCGCTCCGAGTAGAGGTCCGGGTGAACGGGCTGCCCCTTGGCGTCGCGGATGACCAGGCCCTCGGCGGGGCAGCCCTGCTTCAGCCACAGTGCCCGCAGCGCCGCCGCCGTGCCGGGGTGGATCTTCTCCGTCTGCACGGCCCGCTTCGACGCGTCGGTCTTGACCGGGCCGAGCGCGGTCGCGTTGCCGCGTCCGGTCTTCACCCGGCTCTGACGGACCAGAGTGGAGGCCCCGTCGTCGAGGTCGAGGTACTTCCAGTCGAAGCCGAGCACCTCGGAGCGGCGCAGGCCGCACAGCGTGAGGCGCATCCCGGCTCGCAGCCAGGGCTCGGCTTCGAACTTCTCGCCCTCGCCGTAGGTGTCGGCCTCGGTGCGGAAGGCGGTCAGTTGGGACGGGTTCCAGCGCAGCATCTTCTTCTCACCAGAGCCCGCCTCCTTGCGCGGTGCCTTGGCGAGGTCGGCCGGGTTCTCGGTGAGCCACTTCTCGCGGAGCGCGAAGTCGAACGCCTGCCGCAGCGAGCCCAGCGCGTAGGAGACCGAGCGGTGCGAGAGCGGACGCTTCCACTTTCCGCCCTTGGTGGCGATGACGCGCAGGGCGGCCTCGATGTCCTTGGGGCCGACCTCGCGGGCGATGTCATCGCCGATGACCAGCAGTAGCGCGTGCAGGCTGGAGGCGTAGCCGTTGACGGTGACCTCGCGGATTCCGCCGGGGGTGCCGACCTCGGCGCGGCGGGCGGCGATCCACTTGTCGCAGATCTCGCGAACGGTAAACCGGGACGGGTCGACCCAGCCGGGGCGCTTGGAGCCGTCGCGGATCTCGGCGATCCAGGAGCGGGCCTGCTCCAGCGTGGGGAAGGTGCGCTTGGCCTGGTTGGTGCGGGCCTGGAACTTGACCTCGCCGCGGGCCATCTTCCGCGTGATCGGCTCCCCCCCCCCCCGGTCCCCCCCGGTCGTATGGGGAGGTTAAAAAAAAAACGGAATTTTTTTTTTTTAAAGTTTTGAGCACACCCTGTATATAAAATGTGAATAACACAGGAACCAAAAAAGGTAGCATTATGAAATAAACGGCATTTTGAAGAGAAAAAAACGGAG
>WRIF01000209.1 GCA_009782865.1 Promicromonosporaceae bacterium | reverse complement strand
AGGCTACTCAAGGGCGGCCAGTCTGGTGAACAGGTCGGCATAGAGGTTGTCTCGTTTGATGCGGTAGACGTAGCGCATGAGGTGACGGGTGGGATCGGAGCCGTAGTGGCCGTCGTACTCGGGGATAGGAGTCGGCACCAGGTAGTCGTCCATGAAGTCACCGGGCAGCAGCCAGGCGACGGCGGTGACATCCCACAGCACGCGCGACCAGGTCAGCGGGTGCCCTTCCTCGGAGCCCTGCGTCATAGTGACCTCGACCAGGTAGTCGCACAGAGGGTTGCGCCCCCGCAGGTGGTGCTCGAGCTCGGGGCCGGTGGTGCGGAACTCGGAGACCACACCGGCGCACGGCAACATCACCACGGGTACGCCGCAGCCGAGCACCACGCGCGCCGCCGCCACGTCCTGGAACAGGTTGAACTCTTTGGTGTCCGGCCAGTGCAGCCCGTGCCCGCCGAGCCAGACGAGCACCAGTCGGTCGGCGATGTCGGGGGCGGTCAGCAGCGCCGAGGCCACGTTGGTGATCGCGCCGATAGCGACGACGTACAGCGGCCGCTCGGCGGTGTGGCCGCGGGCGAGCCGGACTAGATTCTCGACCGCGTCCGACGACACGGGCGTCTCCTCGTCGGCGAGGAACTGCTCGGAGCCCCGCCGGGCCAGGGGCAGGAGGTCCTCGCGCCCCATGAGCGTCAGCACCTTGCGGATCTCACCGTACGACCGGTGCATGCCCTCGCCCGGGCTGCTTGAGCGCTGGTTGAGGAACGGCGCGGCGTGGATCGCCAAGAGGTTGAGCCGGTCGGTTGACCTGATCAGGTAGGCCAGGGCGTACTGGTCATCGACCTCGTTGTAGGTGTCGGTATCGAGGACGACGTCGATCGGGCCGGACGGCTTGGCTAGCATCCGGACGCGCTGCTCGATGGGGATGAGCGGGAACATGCGGTCAATCTACCCCTTCAGTAACTGCTCAACGGCTGCGACCGCCTGCGGCAGTTTTCGCTCCACGGCGGCCCAGAGCAGTTTGTGGTCGACGATGTCATAGCCGTGGGCGACGACGTGCCTGGTGGCGATGATGGCGGTCAGGTTCAGCTCGGGGTGATCGTCAATGAAGCGCTTGCTTGCCCTGGTGAGCGACTCGCCGAGCCTGATCGCCAGACCCTCGATGGCTGCCTCTGAGACCACTGTGTCCAGGGAGTCCTTCAGACTCAGAACATAGGTCGCCGCTTCGGCATGATCGAGGAAGTCCTCCAGGGCGTGCAGCGTGCCCTCTCCGTAGGACTCGCTGATTGCCGCTGCGCCGGTTGGCGAGAGAGAGTCGGTCACAGCGGCACCGCCTCTAGCAATATCCGCTGCTTGCGGGCGGGAACGGCGCGGGCGGACACGAGGTCTACCTTGGTGTCCAGGAGACTCTGAAGCATGGTCCAGGCGGCGGCAATGGTGAACATGTCTGCTTCTGGGGCGGGGTCATAGAGCAGGTCAACATCGGAGTTGGGGGTGTCTTCGCCGCGGGCGATGGAGCCGAAGACCCGCACGTTGGTGGCGCCGGCGTCGGCCATGATCTTCTTTATCTGGTCAGCAAGCTGCGTCACAAGAATCGACGGGCGGCGCGTCGCCCTCAGCAGGCGCGCGTGCATCTGGGGACTTGGCTTCCTGGTGCCCAACTCGTAGGCCGCGATGTTTGGCGCAGCAACGCCACTGTACGACGCCAACTGCTCCTGGGTAAGCCCTGCTGCCAGCCGTGCCTCACGAATCTCATTGCCCACACTCAAAGTCTATCAGTGATAAGCTTCGGTGCTCCTGCCTCATCGCCGCGGTCGAGCAGTGCGAGTGCAAAGCGGAGCGTCGTCAGCCGGGTCTTCGAGCAGAAGGGATAGGCCAGCGCCATGCCCGGCACAATCCGCCCCGGGGCAGCACAATCGCAGGTATGACGTTCGCGCAGCTCGCCCTCATCGGGTTGGTGGCGCTGCTGGGACCCGCCCTGGCGTTCCGGCAGGGCTGGCACCTGCCCGTTGTGCTGGGTGAACTGCTCGCCGGGATCGCCATCGGGCGGACCGGGCTGGCGTGGGTGGACTCCAGCGATGCCACCTTCGCGTTCCTCGCCGACCTGGGGTTCGCACTCGTCATGTTCGTCGCTGGCACGCACGTTCCGCTCCGCAACCCCAAGATGTTGCCCGCCCTGAAGGCGGGGATAGGCCGGGCGTTCGCCGTCGGGGTCGTTGCCGCCGGGCTGGGCATTGCCGTGGCCTCCGCCGTCGGCACCCGGCACGCCCCGTTGTACGCGGTGCTGATGGCATCGTCGTCCGCCGCGCTCATCTTGCCCATCATCGATAACCTGGGCCTCGGCGGACCGTCGGTGGTCGGGATGCTGCCACAGGTCGCCATCGCCGACTCCCTGTGCATCGTCGCCCTGCCGCTGGCCATCGATCCCGCCCACGCCCCCCGTGCCGCCTTGGGAGCGGGGAGCGTGATCGTCGCCGCCGTGCTGCTCGGCCTCGTCTACCGTCTGGCGGAGAAGCGGGGCTGGGGGCAGCGGGTACACGACCTCTCCGAGGCGCGGGGATTCGCGCTCGAGCTGCGGGTGCAGCTCGCCATCCTGGCCGCGTTGGCGGCGCTCGCGGCGGCGACCCACGTGACGATCATGCTCGCCGGGTTCGCCTTTGGGCTCGCCGTCGCGGCCGTGGGGGAGCCGCGCCGACTCGCCAACCAGCTCTTCGCGCTCACCGAGGGCTTCTTTGGGCCGTTGTACTTCGTCTGGCTGGGAGCCAGCCTCAACCTGCGCGACTTTGGCGACCACCCGCGCATGATCGCGCTTGGCCTTGCGCTCGGCCTCGGGGCCGCTGCGGCGCACCTGGTGGGACGCCTGTTTGGCCAGCCGGCGCCGCTGGCCCTCCTGGCCGCGGCCCAGCTGGGGGTGCCGGTCTCGGCCGTGACGGTGGGAACGCAGCTCGGCGTCCTGGCTCCCGGGGAGGCGGCCGCGCTGATCCTCGGGGCCCTCGTGACGATAGCCTTCGCCGTCCTCGGCGGGGCCCGCGCCTCTGCCGCTGGGCTTACCGCTACTTCCTCACCGTCGACGGGCTCGCCGCCCAGGGGGACGCCGCCCAGGGAGCCGCTGCCGCCCGCCGCGTGACGGCGCGGCGGTTGGTTCGCGCCGTCACGCGCCCCGCCTGCTGCGGCACGCCCGGGCAGGCAGGCAGACAGACAGGCCACAGTTGATAATGCAATAAGGCTCACGCGCTTTGTATACTGGATAATCAAAGCTACAAATACATATTAAAATATGTAATATTTTTCTTACCCACGGCTACAATAGTCAGGCGAACTTGTCTCATTTTTAAGTTATATATGCGCAGTCTGTCTTGCTGAAAGTTTAACCTGCTGGTTAGCATGGTTAACATTTGCAAGCCCCGATTTAGAGACCTTACCTGAGAACTTCGAACATTGGCTGTCCATGACATCTTGTTATGTCCGCCTATGTCGTCCGTCATGCATTAACAACTGGACATTGGAGAATACCGCGCTGCTGACACGTGTACAGTTAACAAGCTCATTGTTTTGGTCGGCTGTGAATTATCAACAATGTCAGTCAAGGTTATCTGGTCAAGTGTTACTGAAGGGTCACATTACTCTACAGCCATTGATGTGGAAGATAAAGCAATACCTGTACTGGCCTGGACAGGCCCTGAGTGTTCCAGGAGGCTGAGGCTCCCAGATTTCAAGACAGTCGGCACATGTAGATGGTAAGGTTGTCAGACCTACGTACCGGCCGCCTTTACCCCCAGAAAATATTTCTGGTACTCATTTCTGTTAGAGTCTGAGTCAACCCCAGGGTCATAGAGCGGCCGGAAGGATTGTGACAATGAAAAATTCCAATGACACCATCGGGAATCGAACCCGCAACCTGCCGGCTTGTAGCGCAATGCCTCAACCAACTGCGCTACCGCGTGACCCATTGATGTGGAAGGAAGTGACGATTATAAATTAGCAACAGATTAGTATGTGAAATAAGTCCAACAAGATGCAAAATTGCGTTTTTTATTCCTCGCAATGGCTTTTACTCTACATGTTTCGGGCGACAATCTCACCCATCATCAGGAGTACATATGCTGTATATGGCCACAGGTAAGCTGGCTCACTTAGGTTGTAAATTTGTCAG
>WRIF01000208.1 GCA_009782865.1 Promicromonosporaceae bacterium | reverse complement strand
GGCGAAGGAATCTGCTTGCCGTCCGAGCCGAGTTCTGCGATCTCCAGGCCGAGGGCGTGATAGAGGCGCTGCGTCGGTTCGGGAAGCCGACCGGCCCAGCGTTTCATGAAGAGGCTACGGTTGGCATCGAGCGCCCGGAAGCGTCCCGGGGTGCGGCTCTCCAGGTGAACGACCACCGAGCCGGGCTCGACCGCAAAGGCACCACCGAACCGCTCGATGGCCCGCAGGCAGAGGTCAATGTCCTCGGAGCCGTTGACGAACGCCTCATCGAAGCCGTCCAGTTCCGCGAACTCGCTCGCCCGCATTGCGAGGCAGGCAGCCGTTACCACGGCAAAGGGAAGCCCGCGAACTATCTGGGCATCCGCCGCGGGCCGGCCCGCCAACGGCACGATCGGCATCGTGTCTGGGGCCACGAAATCGGTACCAGCAGCCTGGATGGTGCCGTCATCAAAAAGGAGCAGCGGCTGAGTGCCTCGGACCGCCGGGTCGGCCAGGGGCGACAGTAGTGGGGGTAGCCAGCCAGGCTGAGGAAGGGTGTCGTTGTTGAGAAACACCAACGTGTCTCCGGTGGCCAGGGAAGAACCGAGGTTAGTCCCGCCGGAAAAGTTGCGGTTGATCGCCGAACGAACCATTCTCGCCTGCGGGTGCCGAGACAGGCCGCGCGCGAGGGCCAAGGCGACCAAAGGCGGCGACCCGTTGTCAACCACCAGCACCTCGACATCTGAGCCGGAGGTGGTGGCAGTCACCGCCTCAACCGCGGCGAGGGTGAGCCGGGAGTCACGGAAGGTGGGGATGATCACCGAGGCCCGGCCCGTCACCCGCGAGTCGAGCCCGGCTCGGACTGCGGCAAAATCAACGGGGGCGGCGATCCCCGTCTTCATGAAGTGCCGAGCGACGGCCAAGCGTGATCCAAACCGCCTAGAGACCAACTCCCCATAGGCGGTCGGATCGACCAGGCCTTCTCGGGATAGGCGCGCGATCACGTAACCGGTGACCAGCGGGTTGCCCTCCATCCAGGCCTTGAGGGTGGCCGCCCGTCGTCGCCCCACCATCTGGGTCAGCCGCAGCCGCAGGCCGGCCAGTGTCATCGACGCTCCTGTCTCGTGGTCAAGATGGTGCGGCCGGTCAGGCGCTCGGCTACCCGCGCCACCGCGCGAGGAACTGCAAGCACCGCCGAGCCCACCCGGACATCCAGGCTGTCGGGACGGCCAAGCGCCCGACGCACTGCCTTGTTCTCCCGCACCGCCTGATGTAGGGCCTCGGTGCGCTCGTGATCGATCACCAGGGCCGCCGCGGCCACCGTCTTGGCCAGCGCCCGATCTTCATCCGAGTAGTCGGCGGGATGGGTGGGGTCGTCAAGGGTGGCGCTCAGGAGCTCTGGGCAGCGGGCAGTTCCGGCGTCAAGCAGTGCCTCAAGCTCACGCGGCAGAAAGTCGTCGAAGATCAGCGAGGAATCCGAGCCGTAGGCAGCCGGGTCCGGATGCCGGAGCAGGTACAGATCAGGCAGGATGCCCGCCTGGGCGAAGCGATAGTCGCGCAGCCCGTGGTGACGAGGGGACGGGCTGATGTTCGGGTTGCCGGCATAGGCGAGGCCGGCCGCGCGGACCTTGCGATCAAACTGGGAAAACGAACGCCAGGGAAGATGCAGCACCTCTATGGCCACCTCGGGGGCGGGCTGCCCCAGGCTGGGGATGCTCACGTGATGATTTCCCTGCTTCACCGTCACCTTGGCGGCGCCAACATGAATTGCGTTCGCAGTGGGCTGGGACCGCAGGCCAGCCTCGGCAGCGAGAACCTCCTCCGTACGCTCGTCGCGCCAGGTCAGACGGCGGAGCCCGCTGCCGTCCTTCGCCGGCGCGCCGGTCAGATTCACCACTGAGGCCCGAAAGGAACCGAGGGTCGGGCTGATCCGCGCAAACGCCTCCCGCAGGCTGAGACTGTGATCGACGGGCACAAAGAACTCGTCCGCGTCGGCGTTGAGCACCCAGTCGGCCCCGAAGTCCACGGCGGCGCGCCGGGCCATGGCGGTGACTATGTCACGCTGGTTCTTGTCGTGGGTGGGATGGTCAGCCAACTCAAGCACTCCGTGGGAGGCATACTCGGCGAGGATCTCTCGTGTCCCATCGACGGAGCCGTTGTCGGTGGCGATGATGAGGTCTACACCCTGGGCCAGGTGATGCTCCAGCATCGCCGCAATCACATCGGCCTCGTCGCGCACCATCAGGGTCATCACGAGTTTCACTCGCTCATGATACGCGGGCAGGCCCGCGGACCATGGAACGATGAGTAAACTCAGCGGCGGTCTACGGTAGAACAGCCATTCACGCTTAGGGGGAGTTTTGAAGACAAACGCGTTGATTGCGCTTTCCCGACGGCTGCCCGAGCCGGTGGTACAGAAGATCGGTCCACTGGTTGGCGCCGTCAGCCGGGTGCGACGCCCCCGCGACTTGGTGGACGTGGCCAAGCTTGTGCCGGTGCCAGAAGTGCTCCCCGCTCGCCGCGCTGCCGAACTCCAGGGAAGTGGCCTACTCGACGCGGAGTTCTACGGGGCACAGGTGGGCCAAGTCTTCCATGATCCGCAGGCCGCGGCCCGGCACTTCGTGGACTCACGCGCTGCCGGCCGGTACTCGCCACATCCCCTCCTCAACCTGGATGTGTTTCCCGCTGGGGTGCTGGCTCGCTGGCGCGCCCAAGGGGTGCGAGCCATGCTCGGCTACCTCTTCGCCGGCCCAGGGCGGCGCAGGTGCTGGTCCCCCCTGTTCGACCCCACCGGACTGGACGATGCCCGTCAGTATCTGCAGGCGCTGGGCCCCGAGACCGAGCTGGTCGTCTCGTCCTTGCTAGCCGGACCGGAGGTGGCCGCGGCTCTCACCCCTCCTCTCTGGGGTCAGTTCCGGAGCGCGGCAATCGCCGGCGCGCGGGGCATCCGTGAGCAGTTCGATCTGTTCCCCCTCGGGCCGATGACACCTCCTGGTCGCAGGTGGGACGCGGTCGCCGAATCCGAGTGGCTGGCGGGTCTGCCGTCGCTAGCGACGGTGGGCCGGCCGTTGGTCTCAGTAATCATGCCGGCCTGGAACCGCGCCGATCTGATTGGCCGGGCCATCGCCTCCGTGCGCGCCCAGGACTATCAGGACTGGGAGCTGTTGATTGTCGACGACGGCTCCACCGACGAAACGTCCGAGGTGGCGGCGGCCCTCGCCGTCACCGACCCCCGGATCCGGTTGCTCCACCAAGACCATGCCGGGGCCGCCGCCGCCCGCAATCTCGGTCTGGAGGCCGCCAAGGGCACCTTGGTGGCGTTCCTCGACACCGACAACGCCTGGCGGACGAGCTTTCTCTCGGCAATGGTGCGCGCCCTGGCCGTCGGTGATCGTCGAGCGGCCTACAGCGCCATCTGTCTGCACGAGGGTGGACGGCGCCCGGCCTACCGCGGAACCCAGGTCACGCTGGCCTCGCTGCAGGTGCGCAACGAGGTGGACCTCAACGTCCTGGTCGCAGAGCTGGAGCTAGTCCGCGAGGTGGGCGGATTCGATCCAGGCCTGCGCAAGTTGATCGATTACGACCTGGTGGTTCGGCTGGCTCGCCGAGCCCCCCTCCTTTACTGCCCAGTCCTAGGCGCCGATTATCACGGGGATGAGCGGGACACTTCCCGCATCACCGTGTCCGCCCTGGACAGTTACCGCTG
Organism: Promicromonosporaceae bacterium; assembly: GCA_009782865.1. Lineage (GTDB taxonomy): Bacteria > Actinomycetota > Actinomycetes > Actinomycetales > Cellulomonadaceae > Xylanimonas. Next base: position 476 of record WRIF01000208.1, on the reverse strand, counting down.
GGTGGTGCACGAACGGGCGCTGGTCGACTGGGGTCCCGCCCAGCAGCGCGACCTTGCACCCTGGCGGGTCTCGGTGGTGGCCTGTCTCGGACGAAGCGCCTCCGGTCTGAGCACGATTTCGTCCCTTCTCGCGGCGATTAACCCCCTTGATCTGCTGGCCGGCCGGGTTGAACTGATCGTGGTGGATAACCGTTCTTCCGGTGAGCAATCGCTCGCCATCCAGGCGGCCCTGACAGCGATCGCCGGGGTCCGCTACACCCGCCTGGCCCGTCCATTCGGTATTGCCGTCGCACTCAACCTGGGCGCCTCCCAGGCCACCGGCGAGTTCTCTGTGCTGCTCGAGCCGGGGGCGCAATGGCGGTTCGGCAGTCCCACAGGCCTGACATCCGCGCTGGCGGACCCTGCTGTGCTGGGCGCCCAGGCGTTGGTGCTTGACGGCGATGACAACATCGCCTCGGCGGGCACGCGACTGCGCG
>WRIF01000207.1 GCA_009782865.1 Promicromonosporaceae bacterium | reverse complement strand
AACCACTTTCTTGTTGATTTCGGCCTCCAGCTGACCCATACCCGTGGTGTCCACGGGCCCCGGAGGCGAGGGCTTCTCCGGCGCGGGGGGCTTGAACCATATCTGCCAGATGGCCAAGGCGCCCAGCGCCGTCAAGGCCAACAGGGCCCAGGGGCTGTTCCGCATGGCGGCTCCCGGTCAGGCCCGCTTGCGCGCGCGCAGGTTGGCCGTCCGGCGGTGTGGATGGGACCGGTACTCGCGCGGGCCGGGGCTCTTGGCCTTGCGGTGGGCGGCCATCTTCCGGTAGATGCGCCGCCGCGCCTTGAGGAGCGCGGCGCGTTCGGACTTCTTGGTATTCTTGGGCACGGCCAGATCCTCTCTCCAAGGCGGAGGTCCATTGTAGCCCGCCGGCCTGGCCTGTCAAGGGACATGGCGCCCGCTTCAGGCGGGCTTGCGCTGGTAGGCCGCGGCGGCCCGCGACTGCTGGGCCGGACGCGCGGGCAGGATCGCGGCCCCCCCGGCGGCAGCGGGGGCGCGGGTGGCCGGGGGGGCCGGGATGGCGGGGGTGGAGGGGCCGGACACGGTTGCGCCCGAGTCCTTGCGGGCCTGTGGCAGGCCGCCGTCGAACCCGGCGGCGATCACGGTGACGCGCACCTCGTCGCCAAGGGAGTCGTCGATGGCGGTGCCGAAGATGATGTTGGCCTCCGGGTGGGCGGCCTCGTGGACCAGGCGGGCGGCCTCGTTGATCTCGTGCAGGCCCAGGTTCGAGGAGCCCTGGATGCCGAGGAGCACGCCGTGGGCGCCGTCGATCGAGGCCTCCAGCAGGGGCGAGGAGATGGCCGCCTCGGTGGCCTGGGCGGCGCGGTCGGCGCCGGTGGAGGCCTGGCCGATGCCCATCAGGGCGGAGCCAGCTCCCTTCATCACCGACTTGACGTCGGCGAAGTCGAGGTTGATCAGGCCGGGGGTGGTGATCAGGTCGGTGATGCCCTGCACCCCGGAGTGCAGCACCTGGTCGGCCTGGTGGAAGGCGGCGATGGCGGAGATGTTCGGGTCCGACATCTGCAGCAGGCGGTCGTTGGGAATGACGATGAGGGTGTCCACCTCGGAGCGCAGCGTCTCGATGCCCACCTCGGCCTGCGCCGAGCGGCGGCGGCCCTCGAAGGTGAACGGGCGGGTAACCACCCCGACGGTCAGCGCATCGAGCGAGCGGGCGATGCGGGCGACCACGGGGGCGCCGCCGGTCCCGGTTCCGCCGCCCTCGCCAGCGGTGACGAACACCATGTCGGCGCCGCGCAGCACCTCTTCGATCTCGGCGGCGTGATCCTCGGCCGCCTGGCGGCCGACGCTGGGGTCGGCGCCTGCGCCCAGGCCACGGGTGAGTTCGCGGCCGACGTCGAGCTTGATGTCGGCGTCCGACATCAGCAGGGCCTGCGCGTCGGTGTTGATCGCGATGAATTCAACGCCCTTGAGGCCGAGCTCGATCATGCGGTTGACGGCGTTGACGCCGCCGCCGCCGACGCCTACCACCTTGATCACTGCCAGGTAGTTCTGCGGGGTTCCCACGATAATTTGCCTCTCCTCGTCAATGGCTTAGGCCGAACGTTAGGCCCACGGATTCGGCGCGGGCGGCATCCCGCGCGGCGTGTCCGTCAACGTTGCCCCAGATCGCCCAAAATCACGTCTGCGAGCTCGGTGACGTCGCCGGCGCCGATGGTCAACACCAGGTCTCCGGGACGGGCGGCGGCGGAGACCGCGTGGGCGGCGTCCAGCCTGTCCTCGACGGCCTGTGCCCGCTGGGAGTCCATCAGGTCGGTGACGGTGTGGGCGCCGATGTCGTCGCGGTGGTCCTCGCGGGCGCGGTAGACGCCGGTGACCACCACCTGATCGGCGGCGGCGAGGGCCGCGGCGAACTCGGGGGCGAAGGCAGCGGTGCGGGAGTACAGGTGGGGCTGGAAGAGGGCCAGCATGCGGCCGGTTCCGGCGAGCGGGCGGGCGGCGGCGAGCAGGGCGGCGACCTCGGTCGGGTGGTGGGCGTAGTCGTCGACGACGACGACGCCGGCAACGGTCCCCCGGTGTTCGAACCGGCGGCCGGTGCCGAGGAAGGTGCCCGCCCCGGCGGCGGCGACCTCGGCCGGCACCCCCAGTTCGATGGCGGTGAGGATGGCGGCGGCGGCGTTGAGCAGCTGGTGGGTGCCGGGGGTCGGCAGGGCCAGGTCGACGGCGAAGCCGGGGCCGGTGAGGCGGGCGCGGGCTCCCCCTGCGTCGTTGCTCACCGCGGTCAGGCGCACATCGGCCGCGGCGGCCTGGCCATAGGTGACCGTCCGCCCGCCGCCCGCCCGATGGGTGGCGGCTAGGTGCGCCGAGCCGGGGTCGTCCGCGCAGGCGATCAGCAGGCCCCCGGGCCGGAGGCGGTGGCTGAAGTCGACGAAGGCCTGCTCGAAGGCCTCCTGCGTCCCATAGTGGTCGAGGTGATCGGGCTCGATGTTGGTGACCACCGCGATGACGGGGGCGTAGTTGAGGAAGGAGCCGTCGGACTCGTCAGCCTCGGCAATCAGCACGTCGGTGGCGCCGACATGCCCTCCGGGCCGCGCCCCGGTGGCGGTGCGGATGGTGCCGCCGATCGCGTACGACGGGTCCAGGCCGGCCGCACTCAGGGTGACGGCAATCAGGGCCGAGGTGGTGGTCTTGCCGTGGGCGCCGGCCACCGCCACCGCACGCTGCCCCTCCATCAGGGCGGCGAGCGCCTCGGAGCGATGCAGCACCTTCAGGCCGCGCGCGCGGGCGGCGGCCAGTTCGGGGTTGGTCTCGCGGACGGCCGTGGAGATCACCACGGTGTCGACGGAGCCGAGGTGGGCGGCGTCGTGCCCCACCCACACCTCAATGCCATCGGCGCGCAAGGCCTGGAGGGTGGCCGAGTCGGTGGCATCGGAGCCCTGGACGGGCACGCCGCGTTCGGCGAGCAGCCGGGCCACCACGGACATGCCGGCGCCGCCGATGCCGATCAGGTGGACGCGGCCAAGCGCCGCAAGCTGCGGAGTGGCCAGGCTCGCCTGGCTCACGGCGCGTTCCCGGGGCGCAGTGCCGCCGCTTCGATCTGGGCGGCGATGCGGACGGCGGCGTCGACCACCCCGCAGGAGCGGGCGGCGACCGCCATCGCGGTGAGGCGGCCTGAGTCACCGAGCAGGCCTGGCACGGTTTCAGCGACCCACTGCGGGGTGAACTTGGCGTCGGGAACCAACACCCCTCCCCCTGCCTGGACCACGGCGGCGGCGTTGAGGCGCTGCTCGCCGTTGCCCACGGCCAGCGGCACGTAGATGCCCGGCAGGCCGAGGGCCGCCAGTTCGCAGACCGTGCCCGCCCCGGCACGGGCGATCACCAGGTCGGCGGCGGCCAACGCCTGCTCCATCTCGGTGCAGTATTCGAGAACGTGATACCGCTCGGTGGGCGTGATTCCGGCGGACTTGCCCCGGCCGGTCAGGTGCAGCACCTGCGCCCCGGTTTCCAGGAGGGCGGCGGCAGCCCCAGCCACCGCCCGGTTGACGTTCACCGCGCCCGAGGAGCCGCCGGTGATCAGCAGCGTCGGCAGGGTTGGGTCGAGACCCAGCCGCCGGCGGGCGGCCACCTGTGCCGCCTGGCGTTCGGCCGGCGGGAGGGAGGCCAGGGAGGCGATCTCGTGGCGCAGCGGCAGGCCCACCACCTCGGCCGTCCCCCGCTTGGGACGCAGCCGCGTGTCTGGGAAGGTCAGGCCGATGGCGGTGGCCCAGCGGGCGCCGAGGCGGTTGGCCAGGCCGGGGCGGGCGTTTTGTTCGTGAATCACCACCGGCACGCCCAGGCGGCGGGCGGCGAGGTAGGCGGGGGTCGAGACGTAGCCGCCCATGCCCACCACCACCTGGGCGTCGATCTCGGTGATCGCGGCGGCGGCGGCGTCCACGGCGGCGCGCAGGCGTCCGGGGAGGCGGAACCAGTCGAGGCTGGGGCGGCGCGGCAGGGGTACCCGCGGAATCTCGCGCAGGTCGTAGCCGCGGGCGGGCACCAGCTCGGCCTCCAGGCCGGTGGCGGTGCCCAGGGCCAGCAGGCGCACCGCCGGGTGGCGGGCGGTCAACTCGTCGGCGATGGCCAGCAGCGGGTTGACGTGTCCGGCGGTGCCACCCCCGGCGAGCACCACCGCCCGCAGGGCACTCAT
>WRIF01000206.1 GCA_009782865.1 Promicromonosporaceae bacterium | reverse complement strand
AAACGCCCGAGCCGCCTCACCCTGATACGCACCCTCAAGATCACGATAAATATTCATCGCCTCAGTACGACACTCCTCCAAACGACCCTGCAACGCATCACAACGCGCAGCCGCCGCCTCCAAAGCCTCCGGATCAACAGTCAACAAACCAGCCACAAGAACTCCTTCATTCAAGCCAGAGCAACAATGCCTCTCGCGAGACCAAGACCGTACCGGACCAGCACGGCCAACCAGGACACTAACCACACCCACCACCCCTACGCAAGCCACTGAAACAAGATGCCCCCCCCCTGTCCGACCAGGGACAAATGACTAGCGACCCAGACATCAGCCAACGCGGAAACCCCTCCCACCTGCACAGACACCCGCACCCGGAGGCGCTCCAGCCACCTCGAAACCCCCGAAAACCACCCCTAACCAGACAGCCCCTGGCACACATCGGTCACCCACATGGCGTCAAAAGGAGCCGCAATGCGGGAAAACCCGCATCCACCAAACCATCCCACCCCAAACAAACCACCCACAGACACCCACACACCCGGCCTGACAAAGCCGGTCCAGTGGATTAGCGGTGCTGCTGCGCCCAGGCGAACATGGCAATCGCCCCGGCCGCCCCGGCGTTCAGGGAACGGGTGGAGCCTCGCTGAGTAATGTGAACCACGGCCTCGGCCGCCGCCTGCGCCTCGGCGGTCAGGCCCGTACTCTCCTGCCCAAACAGCAGCACCACATCCCGCGGAAACTCGTATTCCTCTAGCGGACGCGAGCCGGGCAGGTTGTCGATGCCCACGACGGCGAGCTCGCGCTCCCCTGCCCAGGCGGCCAGGGCCTCGGCGTCGGGGTGGTGATGCAGGTGCAGGTACTTCTCGGTGACCATCGCCCCCCGCCGATTCCACTTCCGCCGGCCCACAATATGTACGCCCGCCGCGTTGAACGCATTGGCGGTCCGCACCACCGAGCCGATGTTCAGGTCGTGAGCCCAATTCTCGATGGCGACATGCAGCCACGGGCCGTCCCCCCGGCGACGGTCCAGCTCGGCCCGGATGGCGTCGACCGTCCAATACCGAAACTCGTCGACCACGTTCCGGGCGTCCCCCACCGCCAACAGCTCCCGATCCCAGTGATCACCTACCGGGGGCGGGCCCTCCCACGGGCCGACGCCATAAGCGCGGGCGGCGACCCGCCCAGCCCCTTGTCCGCCAGACTCCCAACCTTCTGATTCGTAGTCTGACCGTCCCGAACTAGACAAGGCTGACCGTCAGGTGCGCGGCGGCCTCTACCGCCCGGGCGCGCGCCTCATCGAGGCTGGCCCCCCGGGCGAGCGTGACGCCCACCCGCCGAGTGCCGTCAACGCGCGGCTTGCCGAACAGGCGCACCTGCACGGTAGGGACGGTGAGGGCGAGGTCTACGCCGTCGTACCTGGGGACGCCCGAACCGGTGGCGAGGACGGCGCACGACGCCGCAAACTCCTGCCCGGGGCCACCCACCGGGCCGGGCTCGCCCGCCGGCAGGCCGAGCACGGCGCGGGCATGCATCGCAAACTGGGACACGTCCTGCGAGACCAGCGTGACCAGGCCGGTGTCATGCGGGCGCGGCGAGACCTCGTTGAACAAGACCTCGTCACCGCGGACAAACAGCTCCACGCCGAACACCCCCCAGCCGCCGAGGGCCTCGGTGACCAGCGTGGCAATCGCGTGGGCCCGCGCCAGGGCGGCCGGGCTCATCGGGGCCGGGGTCCAGCTCTCCCGATAGTCCCCATCCTGCTGCCGGTGGCCGATCGGCGGGCAGAAGGAGGTGAGGGTCTCCCCCGTCTCGGGGCAGCGGGAGCGCACGGTCAGCAGGGTGATCTCATAGTCGAAGTCGACGAAGCCCTCGACGATCACGCGGGTCGGCGCCTCCCCCGTGCCGAGCAGGCCGCGGGCATCGGACTGGGCGTGGGCCCAGGCGCGACGGGCCCAGTCGAACTGATGATCCAGAACGGCGGCACCCAGGCCGGAGGAGACGGCGGCGCGGTGCTGGCCCGCATCGTAGGCCGGGATCACGGTCTGTCCCCGGCCAGAGGAGCTCTGCACCGGCTTGACCACGCACGGCATGCCGATCTCCCCCACCGCGATCTCCAGGTCGGCCAACGAGTCCACGAAGGCGTAGGGGGAGGTGGGCACGGCCAGGGCCTCGGCGGCCAGACGACGGATTCCCTCCCGGTTCATGGTCAACGCCACCGCCCTCGCGGTAGGGATCACCCGGCGATTGCCTCCCTCGGCATCCACCAACACCTGCGTGTTCAGTGCCTCGATCTCCGGGATCACCAACTGCGGCTGTTCGCGCAGCAGCAGCATCCGCAACGCCGTGGGGTCGAGCATGTCCACCACATGGCTGCGGTGGGCCACCTGCATCGCGGGGGCGTGCGGGTAGCGGTCGGCGGCGATCACCTCGGCGCCGAGGCGTTGCAGCTCGATTGCCACCTCCTTGCCGAGTTCACCGGCTCCCAGCAGCAGGACGCGCGTGGCGCGGGGGTCCAGGGGGGTGCCCAGTTGCCCGGGGATGTGACTCACGCCGGTTCACCCCAGCTTGAGGTCGGCGAGGGCGAAGAGCGGGTGGTAGGGCACGCCAACGGCCTCGATGGCCTCGCGCGCTCCCGTGTCCCGGTCGACGATGGTGGCCACCGCCACCACCTCGGCGCCGGCCTCCCGGCAGGCGGCGATGGCCTCCAAGGGAGAGCCGCCGGTGGTCGTCGTATCCTCGACCACCACCACCCGGCGTCCGGCCAGGTCCGGGCCCTCGATGCGGCGCTGCAGGCCGTGCGCCTTGGCCGCCTTGCGCACCACAAAGGCGTCAAGGTCGAGGCCGCGGGAGGCCGCCGCGTGCAGCAGCGCCGTGGCGATCGGGTCGGCCCCCAGCGTCAGGCCGCCGGTGGCATCGACATCCTGCGGGCCAAAGCCCAACTGCTCCAGGTGATCTAGCATCAGGTGCCCGATCAGCGGGGCGGCGCGGTGATGCAGGGTCACGCGGCGCAGGTCGATGTAGTAATTGGCCTCCCGTCCCGAGGCCAGGACCACCCGGCCGTGGACCACCGCAATATCGCGGATGAGGGACAGCAGTTGGTCGCGGGCGGATTGAGGCGCGTCGTTGGTCACACGGGAGAGTCTAGGGTTCCCGACGCGGCAACGAGACATTCACCGGGGCAGGTTGTCGGTTTTGGTCCGTAAGGCGAGCCGCCAGCGGCCTCTCACCGACCGGCGGGGCTACCTCGCCCGCAGCCCGGTGCGCGCCAAGAGGTTGCGCACCATCCGGCGCGGCGCCACCCGCAGCAGGGCGGCGGCGGCCTTGTAACGCTTGGAGGGTGTGGAGAGCACCACCCCTCGGCGGGCGTCGGCGAGGGCCTCGGACACCACTCGCTGCGGCGTCAACCAGCCGAACTCCGGCAGTTCCCGGGTGGAGAGTTCGGCGCGGACATGAAACTCGGTGCGGGTCAGGCCGGGCGCCACGACGGTCGCGGTGACCCCGGTGCCCTGCAGCTCCGCGGCGAGCCCCTCGGTGAAGGTGCGCACCCACGCCTTGTGGGCGGAGTAGGTGCCAGAAGCGGTGAGGGCGGCTATCGAGCCGATGTTGATGATCGCCCCCCGGCCGGCCGTGACCATCTGCCCCACGGCGGCCCGCGAGAGCACCAGCACGGCGCGCACCATCACATTGAGCGCCTCAATCTCCCGGTTGAGGTTGCCGTCCACAAACCGTTCCGCGATGCCAAATCCGGCATTGTTGACCAGCAGGCCGACGCGGGGCTGCTCGGCGGTGCCCGCAGAACGCAGCCGGCGGGCAACCTTCTGCACATCCGCCGACTTGGCCAGGTTGGCGACCAGCACCTCAACCTCAACGCCGGTGGCGCCGCGCAACTGCCGGGCCACCTCCTGCAGCCGCTCCTCGTTGCGGGCCACCAGGATCACGTTGTGCTTGGCGATGGCCAGCTGCCAGGCGAACTCCAGGCCGAGCCCGGCGGTGGCGCCCGTGATCAATGCGGTACCCATGTTCAAACTCTAGCGCGCCCCGACGGGCAACGGCCCTCCGGAGGCGGGCGCACTACCGGGCCAGATCGAGCACCGGGGTGGCCGCCTTGAGCGCGGCGGTGTACTCGGCGCGCGGCCGGCTCCAGACCTCCGCCGTGGGGCCCTGCT
>WRIF01000205.1 GCA_009782865.1 Promicromonosporaceae bacterium | reverse complement strand
GAGCCCCACCCGCTCCATGCCGAGCAGGCGGGCAGCCACCTCCGTGTCGAAGATGCGGGCCGGCTTCAGGCCGTGCTCGGCAAACCCGGGCAGGTCCTGGGAGGCGGCGTGAAAGACGAACTCCGCGTCTCCCACCGCCTCCTGGATGGAGCCCAGGATCGGCAGGAGCGTCGGGTCGATCAGGGCGGTGAAGGCGCCGGCACGGCGCAGCTGGATTAGGTAGGTGGCCTGGCCGTAACGGAAGCCCGAGGCACGCTCGGCGTCGGCCGCCACCGGGCCGTGACCGGCCAGGAAGGCGGCCACGGTGCGCATCAGGCCTTGGCGGGTGTCGATGACGCTGACTGGCTCAGCGGGGCGATTTAGGGGTGTGATCATCACCAGGTCCAGTGGCGACGGGGAGCCAGCGGGGTGACGCCGTCGGGAAGGGGCGGCAGGCCGCCGATGGTTGACATGAGGTCGATCCACAGGCGCAGGTGGGCACCCAGGTCGGTGTCTTCCGGGGTCCAAGAGGCACGCAGTTCCAGGTCGACGGCCTGCGGCGACTCCTCCAGGGAGCCGAAGGAGGTCGAAAGCACGCGGGTAACCGTGCCGCCCAGCTCCGTGAGGGCTAGACCGGAATCGGCCACCGCCTCGGTCACCCAACTCCAGGCCACCTCCTGCAGCAGGGGGTCGGCGGCCATCTCCGGCTCCAGGGTGGCCTGCAGGTAGGTGACCACCCGGAAGTCTCCCCGCCACGCCTCTTGGCCGGCCGGATCGTGGAGCGCGATGAAGCGCCCGGCAGAGAGTTCGTCGTCTGCGATCACCACCTCACCCTCCAGGGCGACGGCGTAGGGGGCGATCCGGCCGGGCGCGGGAATCTCCCGCAGCACCACTTCGGGGCGCACCTGCGGCCGACGCAGCGTCTGCAGGGCGGCAGCGAAGCGCTCTGGCAGGGCTGAGGCTGCAGGGGTCACGCCATCAAGGCTAGGGCGCGAGGCCGTGACCGGGGTGGAGGCGTGGCCGGAGGGGAGGAACATTTCGGCCACCGGCCTGTCGCTGAGACGGCTGGCCGTTGGTGTTTTGCAAAACCGGCCGTCTAGTCTCTCCACCATGACCTCGCGCCCGCTCCGCTCCCGCACGTCCACCCACGGCCGCAACATGGCCGGTGCCCGCGCCCTGTGGCGCGCCACCGGTACGGCCCCAGAGGACTTCGGCAAGCCCATCATCGCGATCGCCAACTCGTTTACCCAGTTTGTCCCGGGGCATGTGCACCTGAAGGACATCGGGCAGCTGGTGGCCGGGGCGGTTAAGGAGGCCGGCGGAGTGGCCAAGGAGTTCAATACGATTGCCGTCGACGACGGCATCGCGATGGGTCATGAGGGCATGCTGTACTCGCTGCCCAGCCGCGATGTGATTGCCGATTCGGTGGAGTACATGGTCAATGCGCACTGCGCCGACGCCATCGTCGCCATCTCCAACTGCGACAAGATCACCCCCGGCATGCTGCTGGCCGCGATGCGCCTGAACATCCCGGTGGTGTTCGTCTCCGGCGGGCCGATGGAGGCGGGCAAGGCCGTCGTCGCTGACGGCGTGGCCAAGACCCCGCTCAATCTGGTCCATGCGATGAACTATGCGGCCGATGAGTCGGTCTCGGATGAGGCGCTGCAGGCGGTGGAGGCCGCCGCCTGCCCCACCTGCGGCTCCTGCTCGGGGATGTTCACCGCCAACTCGATGAACTGCCTCACCGAGGCGCTCGGCCTGGCTCTGCCGGGCAATGGCTCAACCCTGGCCACGCACACCGCCCGTCGTGATCTGTTCGTAAGGGCCGGCCACCTGATCGTTGACCTGTGCCGCCGCTATTACGACGAGGGAGACGACTCGGTAGCCCCCCGCAGCATCGCCAGCCGTGACGCCTTCCACAATGCGATGGCGCTGGACGTCGCGATGGGCGGCTCCACCAACACGATCCTGCATGTGTTGGCGGCAGCCATCGAGGGCGGCATTGACTTCCGTCTGGCCGACATCGACGCCCTGTCGCGCCAGGTGCCCTGCCTGGCCAAGGTGGCCCCGAACTCGGACCGCTACCACATGGAGGACGTCCATCGCGCGGGTGGCATTCCCGCCCTGCTCGGTGAGCTCGACCGCGCCGGCCTGCTCAGGCGCAACGTCACCACCGTTCACTCCCCAACCCTGGGCGATTTCCTGGCTGACTGGGATGTGCGCGGCGGAACGGCCCTGCCGGAGGCGCTCGAACTGTTCCACGCGGCCCCGGGCGGCGTGCGCACCATCGAGGCCTTCTCCACCTCCAACCGGTGGGAGTCCCTCGACCTGGATGCGGCGGGCGGCTGCATCCGCTCCGTCGAGCACGCCTACACCCAGGACGGTGGCCTGGCGGTGCTGCGCGGCAACCTCGCTGAAGACGGCTGCGTCATCAAGAGCGCCGGCATCGACGAGTCGCTGTTCCACTTTGTGGGCAAGGCGTTGGTGGTCGAATCGCAGGACGAGGCCGTGGACAAGGTGCTGGCCGGAGAGGTCAAGCCGGGCCACGTGGTCGTCGTGCGCTACGAAGGCCCCTCGGGCGGCCCGGGCATGCAGGAGATGCTATACCCGACGTCGTTCATCAAGGGTCGAGGCCTTGGGCCGGTGGTCGCCCTGATCACCGACGGCCGCTTCTCCGGTGGTTCGAGCGGCATCTCGGTGGGGCATATCTCGCCCGAGGCGAGCGCCGGCGGCCTGATCGGATTGGTCGAGGATGGCGATGAGATCGAGATTGACGTGCACGCTCGCCTCATCCGGTTGAACGTGCCCGACGACGTCTTGGCGGATCGCCGCGCGGCCAAGGGCCCCACCCCGTGGCAGCCCAAGGATCGGGCGCGCCCGATCAGCCAGGCCTTGCAGGCATACGCCATGATGGCGTCGTCGGCCGACAAGGGCGGACAGCGCGACGTCGGCCTGATTCAACGCATCGGCTAGCCGTAGACACAATGTGCCCACAGGAGTAGGGTGAGGGCATGGCAACCTTGATCAAGGATCGCACCCTGCGGCTGCGGGTGAGTTCCCGCGACGACGAGCGCCTGCGCGCCGCAGCCTCTAGGTGTGAACAGACGCTGACCGACTTTCTGCTGGAGCCGGCACTGGACCGCGCGGACGAGGTGCTAGGGAAGATCGACTACACCTGGCTGGGCCGCGAGCAGTTCGAGAACATGTTGGTGGTGTTGCATGAGCCGGTCGCTGTCATTCCGGAACTGGTGGAACTGCTTGCCGAGCCGCGGATGTTCGAGCGGGCATGACCCGCTTCCACTCCAGCCTGCTGGGCGCCGATCACCGGATCGCGGAGTTCGACTGCGGCAACGAGGCGCTGAACGGGTGGCTGCGAGACTCGGCGGGACGGGCGCATGCGGCGGGAGTGTCCCGCGTGACCGTCTGGAACGAGATCGGCGCACCGGGCGCCGTCGCTGCCTACTACAGCCTGTCCCCGACCCAACTCGCCTCACGCGAGGGACTGTCGAGGTCTGTCAGCGGCGGCTTCACGGTGGTGCCTGCCTGGCTGCTTGGGCGGCTAGCGGTTGATCGGCGGTACCAGCATCAAGGGGTGGGCCGACAGGTGCTGATCGATGCCATCGAGACGGTGGTGTCCCTGGCCGACAAGGCAGGAGGTCGGCTGATCGTCGTCGACCCCATCGACCAAGCAGCTGCGCGCTGGTACGAGACCTTCGGGTTCGCGCCGTTCGGCACCGACGAGGCCGAACGTCCCGCCCGCAGGTACCTGCGAATCGACCGGGCGGTCGCCTCGCTGCGGCAGGCCGCCAAGCAGTAGGCGCTGGTGGGCAGCGGTCATTCCAGGGCGCCCAGGGCCTCGACCATGTCGATGCGGGAGACCTTGGCCGCCAGGATCAGGTCGACGGCCAGGGCGAACCCTCCGACGATCAGCACCACCCACAGGTAAGACAGCGGGGCGAGATGCACCTGGAACGAGAGCATGTCGAGGTGCAGGCTGGTGATGACGTACCGGTGCAGCAGCACGCCGAGCGGCACCCCGAGTCCGATGCCGATGGTTACGAGCACCGCGTTTTCCCGCCACAGGTAGGCGCCGGTCTCGCCCCTCGATTGCCCCAGCACGCCCAGGGTGGCCAACTCGCGCTTGCGTTCAGCGATGTTGATGTTGCCCAGATTGAACATCACCACCAAGGCCAGCG
>WRIF01000204.1 GCA_009782865.1 Promicromonosporaceae bacterium | reverse complement strand
GTGCCCTTAGGGACCACGGTCAGGCCGGTCTCGGTGACGGTAAACCCGCGGGCGAGGTCTTCTTCCAGGTCGACGCCCACGCGGGCGCGCTCGGTGATGACCACGTTCTTGTCGATGACGGCGCGGTGCACCTGCGCGTGCCGGTGAACCTGTACGTCGTCCATGACCACCGAGTTGGTCACCGTGGACCAGGAATGCATGTGCACGCCAGGCGAGAGGATCGAGCCGGCGGCGGTGGCCCCCGAGATGAGCACGCCGGGGGAGACGATGGAATCCGAGGCGTGCCCCAGACGGCCAGGGCCCGCGTGTACGAACTTCGCCGGCGGCAGGCCCGTGTAGCCGGTGTAGACCTGCCACTCGCGGTTGTACAGGTTGAACTCCGGCTGTACCGCGATCAGGTCCTTGTTCGCGTCGAAGTAGGCGTCCATGGTTCCCACGTCACGCCAGTAGTTGCGGTCGCGGTCGGTAGAGCCGGGCACGTCGTTGCGGATGAAGTCGTAGACGCCGGCCTCGCCCTTCGCCACGAAGGCGGGGATGATGTCGCCGCCCATGTCGTGACGCGAGGTCGGGTCCGAGGCGTCGGCGGTGACTGCCTCGACCAGGGCATCGGTGTCGAACACGTAGTTGCCCATCGAGGCGAGGACCTCGTGGGGGGCGTCGGGCAGGCCGACCGGGTTCTGCGGCTTCTCCAGGAACTCCCGAATCTTGGTGACATCGGACGGATCGACGTCGATCACCCCGAACTGATCGGCCAGGGAGATCGGCTGGCGGATCGCCGCGACGGTGGCGCGGGCGCCGGATTCGCGGTGGGCCTGCACCATCTGCGAGAAGTCCATGCGGTAGACGTGGTCTGCCCCGACCACGACGACGATGTCGGGGCGCTCATCTTCGATGATGTTGAGGCACTGGTAGATGGCGTCGGCCGATCCCAGATACCAGTGCTGGCCCACACGCTGCTGGGCGGGCACCGAGGAGACGTGGTTGCCCAACTGCGCCGACATGCGCCAGGTGGTGGCGATGTGGCGGTCAAGGGAGTGCGACTTGTACTGCGTCAGCACCACCACCCGCAGGTAGCCAGAGTTGATGATGTTCGACAGCGCGAAGTCGATCAGCCGGTAGATGCCGCCGAACGGGACGGCCGGCTTGGCGCGGTGAGCGGTCAGCGGCATGAGCCGCTTGCCCTCCCCACCTGCAAGGACGATGGCGAGCACGCGGGTCTTTGCTGGCATGTGCCTAAGCCTAAGGTGGCAAGCGCGGACGCGCAGGGCGACGATGCGCGTCTTGGGCCGCCGGACGGCGCCCAAATGTAGCCTAATCTTCGCTTGTGAGCGCAAAGTTGAAGGTTGACCTGCTGACCCGCGAGTTTCCGCCCCACATCTACGGTGGGGCGGGCGTCCACGTTTCCGAGCTCTCCGCCGTGCTGCGCTCCCACGCCGACGTGCGGGTGCGGGCCTTCGATGGCCCGAGTGGCGCCGAGGCCGAGGCGAACGGCGTGTTCGGCTACGCGGCGCTGACCGAACTGGAGGGCGCCAACCCGGCCCTGCAGACCCTCGGCGTGGACCTGGCGATGGCGGGCGACGTGAAGGGCGCCGACATCGTGCACTCCCACACCTGGTACGCCAACATGGCCGGGCACATAGGGGGCCTGCTTTACGGCATCCCGCACGTCATCTCGGCGCATTCCCTGGAGCCGCTGCGCCCCTGGAAGGCCGAGCAGCTGGGGGGCGGCTACGCCGTGTCTAGCTGGGTGGAGCGGGAGGCCTATCTTGGTGCGGCCGGGATCATTGCCGTCTCTGGCGGCATGCGCGCCGACATCCTGCGCTCCTACCCCGAACTCGACCCGGAGCGCGTCTTCGTGGTGCACAACGGCATCGACCTGGACACCTGGCAGGCGCCCGGCCCCGATCAGGGCGAGGCCACCGCCGCGACCCTGGCCCGCCTCGGCATCGACCCGGCCCGGCAGGCGGCGGTGTTTGTGGGCCGGATCACCCGGCAAAAGGGCTTGCCGTACCTGCTGCGCGCGGCCGAGGCCCTGCCCGACGACGTCCAGCTCATCCTGTGCGCCGGGGCGCCCGACACCCCGGAGATCATGGACGAGGTGCGTGGGCTCGTCGCCGGCCTGCGCGCCAAGCGCGGCTCGACGGGGGAGGGCGACCATCGGGGGATCATCTGGATCGAGGAGATGCTGCCACGCCGGGAACTGATCGCCGTGTTGTCGGCGTCGTCCTTGTTCCTCTGCCCGAGCGTCTACGAACCGCTGGGCATCGTCAACCTGGAGGCGATGGCCTGTGGACTGCCCGTGGTGGCGTCGGCCACCGGGGGCATCCCGGAGGTGGTCGAGGACGGCGTCACCGGCACGCTGGTGCCGATCGAGCAGGTGCAGGACGGCACCGGTACACCGCTTGACCCGGACAAGTTTGTGGGCGACGTCGCCCGCGCGATGCTGGACATGCTTGCCGACCCCGCGCGCGCCGCCGCGATGGGCCGCGCCGGCCGGAAGCGCGCCGAGGATCACTTTGCGTGGACCGCGATTGCCGAACGCACGATGGACGTCTACCGGCAGGTCCTGGCCTCGGTTTAGTGCGGTGCCAACCATGTGCCGCCGCATGCGGCAGACTTCGTTCCGCCGCACCCGCGCCGGGTCGGGGAGGCCCTCGACGATCTGGTGCAGTTCATCGCCAGGCAGGACGTTCCCACCCTGGTTCACGCCGCAGTGGCTCACGCCCAGTTCGAGACGATTCACCCCTTCGCGGATGGAAATGGCCGAACCGGCCGGGCGCTGGTGCAGGCCATGCTACGAGAGCGGGGTGCCGTGGAGCACGCCACCGTGCCAGTGTCCGCAGGCGTCCTGGTTCCGCTGTCGGCCCGGCGGCGCGACCGGGCCTGGCAGGCCACCGATGTTCTGCGCGCGATGGATGAGTTCGCCGCCCGTGCCGGTAGGCGGGCCTTGGTTTAGGGGCGGTCGGTGACCTGGCCTGCGCCAGGGTTCGTTCCCTGTCGTCGTGGGCAGGTATCCTTCGCCTAAGCGACGCTCGAGCGAAGGGATGACCCGATGGACTGGATGTGGTGGCTGATTGGCGCGGTCGGGCTGGGCCTGGTCGAGATCGCCGTACTCGACCCGGTGCTGTTCACCTTCATCGGTGGCGCGCTCGCCGGATCGCTGGCCGCCGCCCTGGGCGCCCCCGTCTGGTTGCAGGTGGTGGTCGCGATAGCCACCACGATCATCCTGCTGTTCACCCTCTGGCCCTGGGCCAAGCGGATGATCGCCAAGCGGGTTCCCCTGACCGCCACCAACGCTCAGGCGCAGGTGGGCCGGCATGCCGTCGTCGTTGCCGACGTATCGGCCTCCGGCGGTCGGGTCAAGCTGACCGGCGAGGTGTGGAGTGCGCGCCTAGTGGACCCGGCCGGGGCAGTGCTGCCCGCCGGTGTGGAAGTTGAAGTAGTCAAGATCGATGGCGCCTTCGCCGTCGTCAAGCCCGCCTAACTGAAAGGGGCAACGTGGATAACATTGAGCCCGGCACCCTGGTGCTTTACATAGTGCTGGCAATCCTGGTGATCTTCGTGATCGCCGCGATTGTCCGGGCCGTGCGGATCGTCCCGCAGGCCTCCAACCTGATTGTCGAGCGCCTGGGTCGCTACTCGCGCCCCTTGGAGCCGGGGCTGCACATCCTGGTGCCGTTCATCGACCGTGTCCGCTCCTCGGTGGACCTGCGCGAGCGCGTGGTTGCGTTCCCGCCGCAGCCGGTGATCACCTCGGACAACCTGGTGGTCTCCATCGACACCGTCATCTACTTCCAGGTGACCGAGCCGAAGGCCGCCACCTACGAGATCGCCAACTACATTCAGGCGATCGAGCAGCTGACCGTCACCACCTTGCGCAACGTGGTCGGCTCGATGGACCTGGAGCAGACGCTGACCTCGCGTGACCAGATCAACGGCCAGCTGCGCGGCGTCCTCGACGAGGCCACCGGCAAGTGGGGCGTACGCATCAACCGCGTCGAGCTGCGTTCGATCGACCCGCCCGCCTCGATCCAGGGCTCCATGGAGCAGCAGATGCGCGCCGAGCGCGACCGCCGCGCCCAGATCCTCAACGCCGAGGGCATCAAGCAGTCGGCCATCCTCACCGCGCAGGGTGAGAAGCAGGCGCAGATCCTGCGTGCCGAGGGTGACGCCCAGTCGCGCGTGCTGC
>WRIF01000203.1 GCA_009782865.1 Promicromonosporaceae bacterium | reverse complement strand
TTGCACTCGACCCGTTCAAGGGTGATGGCGCCGTCTGGGGTGGTCTGGCCGTCTTCAAGGTGGAGGAACTCGGCGAGCCGCGCAAAGATCTCGTCACCGCCCAGCACCGCGCACAGGGTGTTGGTGCAGACGCCGACGGTGTAGGTGCCATTCGGGGCCAGGCGGTACTGGGTGTAGAACGTGGCGACGGCCGAGACCTGGGCGGCGGGGATGGCGAGGAAGTCCGCGCAGAACCTTATGCCGTCGGGCGAGACGTAGCCGTCCACCGACTGGACGAGGTGCAGCAGCGGCAGCAGGCCCGAGCGGGGCACGGGGTAGCGGGAGACGATCTGGGTCGCGTCGGCGGTCAGGGAGGCCAACACGTCGGCGGGGTAGCTCATCGGTCGACACCCCCCATCACCGGATCGAGGGAGGCGATGGAGACGACCACATCGGCCAGTTGCCCGCCCTCGCACAGCAGGGAGACGGTCTGGAGGTTGTTGAAGCTGGGGTCGCGGAAGTGGGCGCGGTAGGGGTGGTTTCCGCCGGCGGAGACGAGGTGGACGCCCAGTTCCCCGCGGGGGTGTTCGACGGTGGTCCACGCCTGACCGGCGGGAACCGAGAAACCCTCGGTGACCAACTTGAAGTGGTGGATGAGGGCCTCCATGGAGTCCCCGAGGATCTCGGCGACATGCGTCGGGGATTGGCCTTGGCCGTCGCCCCCGAGGCTGAGCTGGGCGGGCCAGGCGATCTTCTTGTCCGCGACCATCACCGGCTGGCCGGCCGAGGCCCGTAGCCGATCCAGCACCTGGCCCACGAGCCGAAGGGACTGGTAGCACTCCTCGATGCGCACCAGGACGCGATCGTAGTTGTCGCAGCCGTGGTAGACCGGGACGTCGAAGTCGTACGTCTCGTAGCCGCAGTAGGGGAAGGCCTTGCGAACGTCGTAGGGCAGCCCGGCCGAGCGTGCCACGGGCCCGGTGACGCCCAGGGCCAGGCAGCCGGCGGGGTCGAGGTAGCCGGTGCCCACCAGCCGCGCCCGGAAGATGGGGTTGGCCAGCAGCAGGCCGCTGAGCTGCCGCAGGTACTTGTCCACCACCGGCAGGCTGCGGCGCAGCGCCGCGATGCCGTCGGCGGGCAGGTCCGCCGCCACCCCGCCGGGGCGGATGTAGGCGTGATTCATGCGGGTGCCGGTCACCGCCTCGAAGAAACGCAGGATTTCCTCGCGCGCGGTGAAGGCGGTGGTCATCACCGTGGTGGCGCCCATGTCGTTTCCGCCGCTGCCCAGCGAGATCAGGTGGGAAGAGATGCGGCACAGTTCCATCATCAGCAGGCGAATCTCGGCGGCGCGGGGGGGCGCCTCGATGCCGAGCAGGGCCTCGATCCCGAGGCAGTAGGCGGTCTCCTGGAAGAACGGAGACAGGTAGTCCATCCGCGTGCAGAAGGCGGTTCCCTGCGTCCAGGTGCGGTACTCCATCGACTTCTCGATGCCGGTGTGCAGGTAGCCGATGCCGGCCCGCGCCTCGGTGATGGTCTCGCCGTCCACCTCCAGCATGAGGCGCAGCACGCCGTGGGTGGAGGGGTGCTGGGGGCCCATATTGACCAGGATGCGCTCCTCGCCCACCACCTCGCGGGCGATCTCATCCCAGTCCCCTCCCTCGGGCTGCACGATGGCGGCGCCCGGCGGGAGGGTCTCGCCGGCGGGGCGGGCCGCCTGGAAGGCCGGGTTCATGTCTGCCTCCTGGCCTCTGGCGGGGGCACCTGGGCGCCGTGGAAGGTGACGGGGATGCCGCCGAGGGGGTAGTCCTTGCGCTGCGGGTGGCCGGGCCAGTCGTCGGGCATGGCGATGCGGGCCAGGCTGGGGTGTCCCTCGAAGACGAGGCCGAAGAAGTCGAAGGCCTCGCGCTCGTGCCAGTTGTTGGCCGGGTAGATCCCGGTGGTGCTGGGCAGGCGCGGGTCGGCGGCGGGGACGGCAACCTCTAGGCGCAGGCGACGCCCGTGGGTCACCGACGTCAGGTGGTAGACCGCGTGCAGTTCGCCGCCGATGTCTGCGGGGTAGTGGACGCCGGACACCCCGAGCGAGAGGTCGAAGCGGAGGTCGGGTTCGTCGCGCAGCGCCTGGCAGACGGCCAGCAGGTGGGTGGGGGCCACCCGCAGGGTCAGTTCCGGGGAGGCGGAGGTTCCGCGCTCGACGACGACATGCGGGAGGGCCGCCGCCGGGTCGACCCCGGCCGCCGCCAGCGACGCGGAGAGCCGGTCGACGACGGCGTCGAACCACCCGCCGAGGGGGCGTTGCTCGCTTCCGGCCTGGGGGGCGCGCGGGACCAGCCCGCCGAAGCCGGTGGTGACGTTGGTCATCTCTGGCCTCCCCACGTGACCTCGGCGCCGAGCAGGATCGGCTCGGCGGTGGTGGGGGTGGCGGCCAGGGCTGCCGCCTCGGCGGCGGCGATCGCCTGGCGGCGGTCGGCCCCGAGGGGGGTGTCCTGGATGTGCCGTTGCAGGGCCAGGATCGCGTTGATTAGCATCTCGGGGCGCGGCGGGCAGCCGGGCAGGTAGATGTCGACCGGCACAATGTGGTCCACCCCCTGCAGGATCGCGTAGTTGTTGAACATGCCGCCCCCCGAGGCGCAGACCCCCATCGACAGCACCCACTTGGGCTCGGCCATCTGGTCGTAGACCTGCCGGACCACCGGGGCCATCTTCTGCGAGACGCGGCCCGCGACGATCATCAGGTCCGCCTGGCGCGGAGAGGAGCGGAACACCTCCATGCCGAAGCGGGAAAGGTCGAAGCGGGAGGCACCGGCGGCCATCATCTCGATGGCACAGCAGGCCAGCCCGAAGGTGACGGGCCAGATCGAGGCGCGGCGGAACCAGCCTGCCAGGTCCTCTGCCCGGGCGAGCAGGAAGCCGCCGGGGGCTGCAACGTCTGCCATGATTCACACCCAATCGAATCCGCCGCGGCGCCATTCGTAGATGAACGGCACCGTGATCAGGGCGAGGAAGGTCAGCATCGTGACCAGGCCGAAGGTGCCCAGCCGCTGGGAGGCGACCGCCCAGGGGTACAGGAACACCACCTCAACGTCGAAGACGATGAAGGTCATCGCCACCAGGTAGTACTTGATCGGCAGCCGGCCGCCGCCAACGGCGTGCGGGGTGGGCATGATGCCGCATTCGTAGGCCTCCAGCTTGGCCCGGTTGTACCGCTTGGGACCGATGAACGCCGAGACGATCACTCCGCCCAGGGCCAAGACGGCGGCGACCGCCATCAGGATCAGGATGGGTACGTAGGGGTTGGTCATCGCCGGCTCCTGGGGCAGTAGTTGGGCAGCATGTCGTCACGCTGCCGGAACTAGGCGGGCAAGGGAGGTGATCACCCGGTCGGTGAGATCGCCTCCCTTGGTCTGGTAGCTGTCGGAGAGCAGCTGGTGCAGGAGGCGGCGCACCGGCGGCAGCGGCAGGGCGTAGCGGGTGCCGAAGGCCATCACCTGGGGGTGTTCGATCAGGCGGGTGAAGTAGCGCCCTAGCGTGAAGTAGCCGCCGAGGTGGGCGGCGATCCGCCGCGGATAGGTGGCGAGTTCGGCCTCGCTCAGCCGGGGGCTGGAGCCGGCGTCGTGTGCCTCTACGATCGTCTCGGCGGCCAGGCGTCCGGCGAGCAGGGCGTAGCCGATGCCCTCCCCGTTGAACGGGTTGACCATGCCCCCCGCGTCTCCGACCAGGAGGGTGCCCCGCGCGTACAGCGGGGTGCGGCCAAGGCCCATCGGCAGGGCGGCCCCGCGGATCGGGCCGGCCGCCTCCAACTGCCATTCGGCCGGCAGGGTGGCGACGTAGCGCCGGAGCAGGTCGCGGTAGTTGTGTTCGACGCGGGCCTGCCGGGCCGGGCTCGACGACACCGAGCCGAGGCCGATGTTCACGCCGTCTCCCACCGGGAAGATCCACCCGTAGCCGGGCAGCAGTTCGGACCTGCCGGGCCGGCCCTCCCAGAGTTCCAGCTGGTTTTCCATCCAGTCGTCGCGGCCCCGCAGCGGGGCCGAGTAATAGGCGCGGTAGGCGGTGCCGAGGGGGCGGTCCTCTCGGCGCGGGATGCCGAGCGCGACGGCAAAGCGTGACGACACCCCGTCGGCGGCGACGACCACCGCGGAGCGGAACTCCAGCGGCTCGCGGTCGGCCCCGAGGGCGCGAACGCCCAACACCCGCCCGCCGTCGGGAGAAAGGAGCGG
>WRIF01000202.1 GCA_009782865.1 Promicromonosporaceae bacterium | reverse complement strand
CGCTCGCCGTATTCGAGGTGACCGCGGTGCTGCCCGCCGCCGCCGTGCAGTGGCAGCGCAGCCGTCAGGCCGCCGCCCGGCTGGTGGCGCTGTTGCCCGCGCCCCCTGCCCGGGAAGGAGGCAGCGGCCCCGAGCGTCGAGGCCAGGGCGGCGCCCTGCTCGAGCTGCGGGGGGTGGCGGCCGGCTGGCCGGGCCACGAGGCGGTGGTTCGCGGGGTTGACCTCATCACCAGGCCGGGGGAGGTGACCGCGCTCACCGGGCCGTCCGGGGTGGGCAAGACCACCGTGCTCATGACCGCCGCCGGGCTGCTACCGGCCCACTCGGGAACCGTTCGCCGAGGGGGCAAGGCGCTGTTCGTGGCCGAGGACGGGCACGTCTTTCACACCTCGGTGCTGGAGAACCTGCGGGTGGCGCGCGGAGACCTCACCGCGGCAGAGGCCCGCGAGGCCCTGGGCGCCGTCGGGCTGGAGGGGTGGTTGGCCGCCCTGCCAGACGGCCTAGACACGGTGCTCTCCGCCGATGCGCGCAACCTCTCCGGCGGCCAGCGGCGGCGCCTGCTCATCGCACGCGCCCTGCTCTCCCGGGCGGAGGTGCTGCTGGTGGATGAGCCAGGCGAGCACCTTGACGGCCCCGCCGCCGACGCCATCGGCCACGCGCTGCGCCGGTACGCCGAGCGGCGGCCGGCCGCCGTCGTGCTGGCCACCCATCGCGCGGCGGAGGCGGCCGCGGCCGACGCTGCCGTCCGCCTGGAGGTCGGAGGCAGGACGCCTCGCGTGGCAGGGCTCGGGCCGGCGGGCGGGACATTTGGCGCCGATGAATCAACCAGTGCCAAGGAAGAGCCGCCGCCCTGGAGTGGCTAGCCTCTTGAGGACGGAGGTTGGTCATGGATACAAGCAAGACCCAGGCAAGGAGCAACGCCTGCCTGGCGGCGCTGACGGTGGCGGCCCTCCTGTGGACCAGTGCCCCGGTGGGATTCGCCGCTGGCCTGGCCCCCGAGGGCGAGGCCGGAACGCCCCAGGAGGCGGCCGACGATCCCGAGCCCGAGTCAACCCCGACCTCACCGACGGAAACGCCAGACGAGTCTGATCCGGGAACGGAGCCGGACCCCGACCCCACCGACCCGCCCGACGACGACGAGGACCCGACGGCTGGTGGCTCTCCCGATGGCGAGGGCCCGACGAACGGATCAGGTGAACTGCTCGGCGGTGACACCGCTGCGGCTGACGAAGGCGGGGCTGACGAAGGCGCGGGCGACGAGGGCACGGGCGGGCCCGCCCTGTTCGGAGCGCCGCTGGACATCATGGGCCTGGCCGCAGAGTTCGGGACGAGCGGACCCGGCTTCACGGAGGTCACGCCCCTGCAGGGAAGCCTCGTTCGTCGGTACGAGTGGGAGATCGAGAAGACCTTGACCTCCGGCGAGGTGGGCGATGTGGTGCTCGCCGATCCGATCACCGGGCAGGCGAGCGCCGACTTCCTGGTCACCGTCACCCCGAACGGCCTTGAGGACCTGGCCCGGTCGATCTCCGGCGGGTTCACCCTGGAGAACTCCGACGAGGGCGAAGGCCTGCTGATCACGCGCCTTCGGCTGCAGAACCAGGGCGGCGAAGTGGTCGACTGCGACTGGGAGGAAATCGTCTATTACTCCGAGTTCAGCCCAACTCCCGAGCCCTTCCCGGCCGAAGGAACGACCCTGGCCGCTGCCGGCGGCTGGAGTGAGTTCCGGTTCACCTGCGACCTGGCGGTCGACGACGATGCCGCCCGCGCAGACGTAGTTTTGGTCGCCTGGGAGCCCCGTGACGAGGACGACCCGGGTGAGGCCGAGTACCCGCTGGCCCCGATCACCGACTGGTCAACCGCCCTGATCGACGGCACCAACCGGAACATCGTCATCTTCGACAACGACGCCACTGCCGACGTCGTCACCCAGATCGGCACCGCCAACTACGAGGCCACCGCTGCGCTCGAAGGCGGAGCCCTTGAGATCGACTACACCCTGACCGGCCTGAACGGGCCGAACCACCTGACCGCCGGTCCGCGCCGCTACGTGAACGACGCCTGGTGGGTAGACGTCGCCGACGCCGAGACGACCACGGGTATGGTCGGTGGCCAGGGGGACTCCGCCGAGGTTTGGGTGGCGGCAGGTCACTGGTCGCGGGTGCTGGTGGCTACCGGCGGCGTGCGCACCAGCCCCGGCCTGCTGGGCATCTCAGGCGTCGCCGGAGTCACGTTCTCCTTGAGTGACGGCACCGATACGGTGGAGTTCGTCAGCGGGCAGGTCACCTGTGAGACCGGGCCCGACGACTGTGGCGTGGAGGCCGACCCGCGCGGCGACGGCGTGGCCGAGCTGTACTGGCACAACCCGGGTGGGGAGTGGAGCCTCACGGCGGTCGGCGCCCCCGCCGGCTGGTCGCTCTTCAGCCCGTCCATCGGCGCATACGCCTTCGCCGAAGACTTCACCGCCAACGGCTTGACCCACTGCACCGGTGGCGTGACCGAGGCCTGTGACTCCACCTTCATGCACGGCCCCGACGGCTCGCTCGGCCGCTGGGCCCTGGTCAGGGACAACCCGGCCTGGTTCGACGCCTGGGAGCAGCACCAGTCGGTGGCGATCATCGTCGATGCCGGCAATGTCGCCGCGGCCCTCGAGTGGCTTGAGGCGTTGCAGGGCTCGCACGCCCTGGTCTCCATCTACGAGGTGGGCGCCACCGCGCCCAGGTATTCCCAGGAGATGGACTCCCAGGCCCAGTACCTGGCGGCCCGCGCGGCCGTCTCCGGTGTGGGCGCAGGCGACGGCAACTGGGACGCCTCCCTGTGGACGGCCCGCGGCAGTGACCTGGTGATCTTCCTGGCCGACTCCGACCCGACCACCTACGTCAGCAAGGGGAGCTCCGGCCCCGGGACCAGCCTTGCCGACCTGGAGGCCGCCATCTTCTCGGCCAATGCCATCAAGGACGCCGGCGGATACGTGTTGGTCGGCGGCGCCGCCGCGGACCTGGGCGCCATCGGCAGCGCCGCTGCCGTGAGCCTGCCCGACCTGTACCGCTGGGCCCCCACCATCGAGGGCCTCACCCTCGAGGGTGTCCACCAGGACACGTCGTTTGCGTGGAACGTCGCCGTGGCCCCTTCCACGCACTGGACCCGCCCCGGTGAGGGCGCGCTGGTTACCGTCAGCCACACGCTGTCCGTCGAGCGCACCGACCGGCTGACCGTCGTCGGCACCCTCGACCTGCGGCTGGACGAGGCCAGCCACTGCGCCACCAGTGCAGAGTCCGCCGACCCGGAGGTCTGTCGGCCGTTCAACCTCAACGGCTCCCGGATCTACCTGCACGAGGACAACGGCCACTCCCCGGACGTGCTGGCCGTCTCCATCGAGCGAGACTGGTGGATCGAGCCGGGCGACGCCGGCGTGATCACGCTTGTCATCGGGACCCGGTACCTGCCGGGCGGGGTCGAAGAACCGCTCAACGGCGGCGCCTTCGAGGCCACCGTCGCCTCCACCCACAACACCGTGCCGACCTTCACCGCCACCGCCCACTGGCCCGACCACGCCGTCGATCCGGGCGGCTCGCAGGCCACCACGGTCTCCAACCCCCTGACCGACAGCCACCCCGGCGGCGGCGACTACCCCGCCTACGACCTCACCAACTCTCGCGCCACCCTGCTGACGGACTGCGGGCGCCTCAACGCCGCCCTGTCCACCCTCCCCGGCGGCGCCAACTGCGCGGCGATCGATGGCGAGTACGACGCCTTCGCGCTGGTAGACAGCCCGAGAACGGTCTCGTACACGATCCGCCTGGGCGACCTTGCCGCCTTCAAGGCGGGCGTGCGGGTGGCCGACGATGAGGCGGCAAACGGTGGGGTCGCCGACAAGTCCGACGATGGCGAGGGCCGGCTCGACACCTGGAGCACGGCCGCCACCCTCACCCCCTCGGGGGCCGATGAGTGGACGGAAGGTCGCTCCGGCTATCTCGAGTTCGACGCGGGCGTGCCCACCAACCCCGACGAGCGGGCCACTGCGGTCACCGCCGACAACCGGCAGACGGTCCGCACCGGCCGGTCGCTGACCTTCAGCGAGACGCATGCCTGGCAGTTGTGGCGCGAGTATCGGTGGGCGCTGACCATGACCGTCGTAGACGGCACCACCCATCCCAAGGGCGTGGTCGGCCCGACGGCTCCGGGCCAAACCAGCATCGACGTGACGGCCACCG
>WRIF01000201.1 GCA_009782865.1 Promicromonosporaceae bacterium | reverse complement strand
TAGTGTTTTTTGTACTATTCGAGGCGCAGGGTCCGGGCGCCCAGCGTCTCAAGCCAGGCGTGGTCGTGGCTGGCCGCAACCACCGTGCTGCCGGCGGCAACGGCCTTTGCCACCGCCTTTTGGATGGCAAGCGCGCTTTTGGCGTCCACATTGGAAGTCGGTTCACCCAGCAGCAGGGCCGGGGGCCGAAAAATCACCCGCGCCGCCGGGGCCACGCGCTGCTTCTCCCCCCCGGACAGCGTTGCCACCGAGCGGCGCTCGAACCCGGCCAGGTCAACGAGTTCCAGCAGCGCGGCAACCCGCGCCGCGCGCTCTGGCCTGGGGAGCCGACCCGTGGCCGGGGCCGATTCGAGCCCGTAGGCCACGTTGCGGGCCACGTTGCGGTGGGCGAAGAGTTGCCCCTCCTGGAACAACAGGCCAAACCCGCGACGGTGCACCGGCACGCGGGCCAGGTCCTGCCCGTCGTAGGCGACGACGCCGGCGGCCAGCGGCTCCAGGCCGATGATGGCGCGCAGCAGGGTCGACTTGCCGCAGCCCGATGGCCCGAGCAGGCCGAGCACCTCGCCCGGGGCCACCTCAAGGGATACCCCTTCGATGATCGGCCGACCACCCAGCACCACCTTCGCGTCCTCGACCCGCAGTCCCCCCATCAGAACTGTCCTCTCTGCTCTTGCCCGCCGGAGCGGAACCATTCGGCCGCGCCCATGACCAGCCCGGTCAGCGCTGCCAGGATCACGGAGGCCGCCAGGGCCATCCCGTAGTTGTCGGCGCCGGGCGTGCCGATCAGCCGGAAGATGACCACCGGCAAGGTGGCGTCGCCCGGGCGCGCCAGGAATGACGTCGCCCCAAACTCGCCCAGGGAGACGGCGAAGGCAAAGCCCAGCGCCAGGCCAATCGAACGCCAGGCCACCGGAAGGTCCACGGTGCGCAGCACGCGGCCGGGCGCCGCGCCGAGGGCGGACGCCGCCTCCCGCTGCCGCGGGTCGATGGCGCGCAGAACGGGCATCACCGTCCTGACCACCAGGGGAATGGCCACCACCGCCTGCGCTATCGGCACCAGCATCCCGGCGGTGCGCAGGTCGACCGGGAGTCCCAAGGGCCGGTCGAGGGTGATCAGGAAGCCGAAGCCGACGGTCACGGCGGAGACCCCCAGGGGCAGCATCACCGCCGCATCGGCCACCGCCAGCGCGCGCCGGGCGGCTGGGCGGCGCGGGCGCCGCGACAGCAACAGGGCAATCAGGGCACCAATCACCAGGGCGATCAACGCGGCCACAACGGCGATCCGCAGGGAGTTGGCGAGCGCCTGCCAGACGGTCACCACCAGGGCGTTGCCGTCGCCGGTGGAGGCCAGGGCCGCGTAGTTGGCCAGAGACCAGCCACCACCTGCCGTCCGCAGGGAGCGCAGCACCAGAACGGTCAGCGGCAGGACGATCACCAGGGAGACCACCACCACCGCGCAGAGGGCGGCGGACAGGTCGCTGCCGCGGCGCACCGACCAGCGGTGTCCAGCCTGCTCCGCCGGCTGCAACTGCAGGGCACGCTCCTGCCGGGCGCGCGCCCTGCCCGCGACGATGAGGGCCAAGGAGATGACCACCAACTGCAGGATCGACAGCACCGCGGCGGTGCGCAGGTCCAGGAACTGCACGGTGCGCCGATAGATCTCGGTCTCCACGGTGTTGTATCCCGCCCCGCCCAGCACCAGCACCACGCCGAAGGCCGTCGCGCAGAAGAGGAAGACGACGGCGGCGGCCGAGGCAATCGCCGGGGCCAGGGAGGGCAGGGTCACGGTGCGCAGGACGCGCAGGGGGCCGGCGCCGAGCGCGCGCGCGGCCTGTTCTGCCCGCGGGTCGAGCCGCTCCCACAGCCCCCCGACGGTGCGGACCACCACGGAGAGGTTGAAAAACACCAGCGCCGCGACCACCGCCGGCAGCGTCTCGAACCAGCCGAGGAACCCCAGCGGGCCGTCGAGGCGGAAGACGGCCTGGAAGGCGACGCCCACCACCACGGTGGGCAGCACGAACGGCACCGAGACCAGGGCCCGCAGCAGTGCCCGCCCTCGGAAGCGGGTGCGGAACAACAGGTAGGCGAGGGGCAGGCCGGCCGCCACCGACAGGGCGGTGCCCGCCAGCGATTGCAGGAGGGTGGCCCGGACCAGGCGCAAGGTGCGGGCACTGGAGAGCACCTGGGCCAAGCCGGAGAAGTCGGCCGCTCCCGCCTCCCCGGTGAACCCGCGGGCGATCAGCGCCACCACCGGCCAGGCGAAGAAGACGCCGAGAAACAGCAAGGGCAGGGCGGCGGCCAGCGTCCAGGCGGCCATCGCCGGCCAGCGACGGGCGACCGCCCCGCCGGAGGGCGACCTGGGACGCCCGGTGCCGGGACGCCCTGGCCGCCGGCCGACGGCGACGGGTGCGGGTGGGGTCATGGAGGCCGTCAGTCCAGGACGGTTTCCGTCCACTGGTCGAGCCACGCGTCGCGGTTCGCCTCCACCAGTTCGGGAGGCAGCGTGAGGCTGGCGGCGGGGCGGGCGGCGTGGGCCGCCCAGTCGGCGGGCGGGGCGATGGCCGGGTCGATCGGCCAGATCCACATGGAGCCGGGAATGCCGGCCTGGAAATCGGGCGTGAGCAGCCATTCGAGCAGGGCGCGGCCGCCGTCCGGGTTGGCGGCGCCGCGCAGCAGGCCGGCGTACTCGATCTGCTGGAAGCAGGTGTCGGTGAGCGCGGCCGTCGTCGTCGCCGTCTCGTCGGCGTTGAGGGTGAAAGCGGGCGACGAGGCGTAGGAGACGATGATGGGGTGGGTGCCCTCCGGTGAGGTGGCGGTGAACTCGCTGTTGTAGGCGAGCGACCAGCTCTCAGCTACGCGCACCCCGCCCTCGCGCAGGTCGGCCCAGAACTGCCGCCAGCCGCCGTCCTCTCCGAACTCAGCAATGGTAGCCAGCAGGAAGGCGAGGCCGGGGCTCGAGGTGACCGGGTTCATGACGACGAGGAGGTCGCGGAACTCGGGATTGGTCAGGTCCGCGAAGGTGGCGGGCGGCGCGATGCCGGCGGCCGCGAACCAGTCGAGGTCGTAGTTGATGCAAACATCACCACGGGCAATCGGGGTGAGGATCGGCTCATCGTCACCTGCGAAGAGCAGGTAGCGCTCCACGCCGGTGGGCAGGTTGCCGGGCAGGAACGGCTCCAGGGCCCCCGCGTCGAGCACGCGGCCGGCGAAGTTGGAGTCGATGCCGAAGACGACGTCCCCAAGGGGGCTGCCGGCGGTCAGGGCCACCTGGTTGGTGAGAACGGCAGCGTTGCCGATGGCCAGGTGCTCGACGGTCAGCCCGGTCTCGTCCTCGAACGCCCAGAGGAGCTCCTCGTCTACGTGGAAGGAGTTGTGGGTGATGAGGGTGACGGTTCCGCCGAGCTCGGCTGGGGCGGCGGTCTCGGCGGCGTCAGGATCGGCCGGGGTGTGTTCGGCGGGGTCGACGACCGCCTGCTCGGCGGGGGCGGTGGCCGTTTCCCCGTCGGTGCCGCAGCCTCCGGCCGCTAAGGCCAGGGCGATAGCGCCCAGGGTGGCCGCGAAACGCTGAATTTTGGGGTGGGACATGTTGGTACTCGACTTCCTCCGCCGGCATTACCCGGATCAGGTTAAAGGGTCTGCCGCCTCCGCCGCCTGGGCGTCGGCCGCACTCTCAGCGCCTTTTGCGCTCCCCTGTCAGACGACCCAAGTGTAGCGCGGTAGCGTAGGGCCGTGAAGTTTGCGGCCGCGGGCGATGGATCGTGGGCCGTTTCTGCGAACGTTAGGAAGTGCGATGTCGATGCACGACGAACCCTCAAGCCCTGAGCCGCTCGAGTTCAAGTTGGGCGCCTGGGCCGCGACCGTGGTGGCAGGCTGGCTCGCCGCCAGGGTGGTCAGTGCGGTGTGGCAGAAGGCCACCGGGGCGAACCCTCCCACTGACCTGGACGACGAGTCGGTGTCGGTGGCGCAGGCGGTCACCTTTGCCGCCGTTTCCGGCGGGGTGGCGGTGCTGGCGCGCCGCCTGGCCACCCTGGGCGCCCGCCGGGCGGCCGGGTGCCTGAGACAGCGGAAGGGTCGCTGAGCCAACTACTCCACGCCGCGGATCCGGCGCTGTAGGCCCCGCACTGTGGGCCCAGTGCCGGCACACCCGCTGCCGTAGACCCGGCACGAATGGGCGGCGGTGTGGTTGGGGTGTCTGTTTTGGGTATGCGTAGAGCCCCCCGACCTTGTG
>WRIF01000200.1 GCA_009782865.1 Promicromonosporaceae bacterium | reverse complement strand
CACAGGCGCGTAATTCGGCCAGAACCAACGCCCCAGGTTGCCGATGCCCTTAGTCCCGACTAGTTTCTACTCGACACTCAGCCCGACCAAAGAAGGTGGAAATTCCGTGGCTCTCCCTCCGTTGACTCCCGAGCAGCGAGCAGCAGCTCTCAAAAAGGCCGCCGAGGCGCGCCGGATTCGCGCCGACATCAAGAACGCCCTCAAGGAGGGCCGCATCTCCATCGCCGATGTCATTGACCGCGGCAAGACCGACGAGACGGTGGGCAAGTTGAAGGTGGCCGCCCTCCTGGAGGCACTTCCCGGCGTCGGCAAGGTCAAGGCCCGTGCCATCATGGAGCAGATCCAGATCGCCGAGGCGCGCCGCGTCCGGGGACTTGGGCCGCACCAGGCAAGCGCACTCGTGGAGCGCTTCGGCTAAATTACTCCCATGACCACCCGATTAACGGTAGTGGCCGGGCCCACTGCCGTAGGGAAGGGCACGGTCGTGCGCGACCTGTGCTCCCGCTATGGCGGGGTCTGGGTCTCCTGCTCGGCCACCACGCGCCCGCCGCGCCCCGGCGAGGTCGACGGTGAACACTACTCCTTTGTCTCCGAGGAGGAGTTCGACGATCTCATTGCCCGCAACCAGATGTTGGAATGGGCCACCGTGCACGGTCGCTACCGCTATGGCACCCCGCGCCGCCCGGTCGAGGCCCGCCTGGAGCAGGGCATCGCGGTGTTGCTGGAGATTGACCTGGATGGGGCCCGCCAGATCAGGAACACGATGCCCACGGCCCGACTGGTGTTCCTGGCTCCTCCCTCCCAGGCGGAGCTCGAACGGCGGCTACTGGGGCGGGGCACCGAGGACGAGGCCGAACGCGCCAGGCGCCTGGAGACGGCTCGCGCCGAGATGGCCGCCATTGGCGAGTTCAGCGCCGTCATCGTAAACGATGACGTGACCGCCGCCGCCGACCAGCTGGCCCACCTCATGGGCCTGAGCCGGCTTTGAGGGCGCGGGCGGGCTAGACAGACGCTGTAGACTAAGGGGCAGTAACCTGTCCCTGCTCGTACACCTGAGGAGCGCCTTGCCATGGCCGGAACTTCCGCGCAACCGGTTGGGATCACCGACCCCCCCATCGACGAACTTCTCGACAAGACCGACTCCAAGTACGGTCTGGTTCTCTACGCCGCCAAGCGGGCGCGTCAGATCAACTCCTACTATGCCCAGCTCAACGAGGGCCTGTTGGAGAACGTCGGCCCCCTGGTTGACCCCCGTGCCCAAGAAAAGCCCCTCTCGATTGCCATGCGGGAGATCAACGAGGGACTGCTCACGGCCAACCCCCTGGTCGAGGCGGTCGAAGAAGAGCTCGGCGACGAGTTCTAGCCCATGCGTGTCCTGCTCGGCGTCAGCGGGGGAATCGCCGCCTACAAGGCGATCCACCTCCTGCGGCTGCTGCGTGAGGACGGCCATGCGGTGCGGGTCATCCCCACCGCGAATGCCCTGCGCTTCGTCGGCTCCGCCACCTGGGAGGCCATCTCCGGGGAGCCCGTGACCTCTGAGGTGTTCGAGGACGTCCCCGGCGTGGCTCATGTTGCGCTCGGGCAGGGCGCCGACCTGGTGATCGTCGCCCCGGCCACCGCCGACCTGCTTTCCCGCGCCGCCGCCGGCCGGGCGGACGACCTCCTGACCTCGGCCCTGCTCACCGCCGCCTGTCCGGTGGTCATGGCCCCGGCCATGCACACCGAGATGTGGCAGCACCCGGCGACCGTTGCCAATGTCGCGACCCTGCGCTCCCGTGGCGTGCACCTGATCGAACCCGCCTCGGGGAGGCTCACCGGCCGAGACACCGGCCCGGGCCGCCTGCCGGAGGCGGCAGACATCTACCGGGAGGCCATGCGCCTGAACGCCGCCGGAAGGGCAACCGCCGCGGGGGACCTCAGGGGCCGACGAGTGGTGGTCTCCGCCGGCGGCACCCGGGAACCCATCGACCCGGTGCGCTGGATCGGCAATCGCTCCACGGGCAGGCAGGGGATAGCCCTGGCCGCCGCCGCGCGCGAGCGGGGAGCCCACGTGACCCTGGTGGCGGCCAACCTGGACTTCGACGACGCCGCGCGGGCGGCGGAGGCGAGCGCCGATGTCGTGGTGCCCGTGGAGACCGCCGCCCAGCTGCGTACCGCGGTGCGCGAGGCCGGGGCCACCGCAGATGTGGTGGTCATGGCCGCCGCCGTTGCGGACTATCGGCCCGCCGAGCCGCGCGATACCAAGCTCAAGAAGGTGGCCGGAGCAGGCCCCGCCCCCATCGAACTGGTGGAGAACCCGGACATCCTCGCCGAGCTGGGGGCCGCCCGCCTGCGCCCCGGCCAGGTGCTCATCGGATTCGCCGCCGAGACCGGGGACCAGGAGGCCACGGTGCTGGAGCACGGACGGGCCAAGGCGCGGCGCAAGGGTGCGGACCTGCTGGCGGTCAATGCGGTCGGCGCCGGCCGCGGCTTCGGAACGGAGACCAATGAGGTCTGGCTGCTCGACGCCGCAGGTTCGCAGGTGGGGCACGCCAGCGGCAGCAAGCGCGAGGTGGCCGATGCGGTGTGGGATGCCGTGGCGCTGCCCGCTACGCTATAGCCCATGACTACGGCGCTTCAGCTCTTCACCTCCGAGTCGGTGACCGAGGGACACCCCGACAAGATCTGCGACCAGATCTCCGACGCCATCCTGGACGCGATCCTCGCGAAGGAACCTGCCGCGCGGGTGGCCGTCGAGACGATGGTCACCACCGGCCTGGTCCACCTGGCCGGGGAGGTCACCACCAAGGCCTACGTCGAAATTCCCCACCTGGTGCGCGAGGTGGTCAACCGCATCGGCTACACCTCCTCGCAGATGGGCTTTGACGGAAACTCCTGTGGCGTCTCGGTGTCGATAGGGCAGCAGAGCCCCGACATCGCCGCGGGGGTGGACAACGCCCTGGAGGCGCGCTCGGGTGACGCAGACCCCCTAGACGCACAGGGCGCCGGCGATCAGGGACTCATGTTCGGCTACGCCTGCGACGAGACCCCCGAACTCATGCCCCTGCCGATCTGGCTGGCGCACCGCCTGGCCGAACGCCTGGCCGCGGTGCGGCGCTCCGGGGCGGTTCCTGGCCTGCGTCCCGACGGCAAGACCCAGGTGACCGTCGCCTACGACGCAGATGGGCGGCCGGTGCGGATCGACACGATTGTGGTCTCCACCCAACACAACCCCGGGGTATCGCAGGACTCACTGGCCGCCCTCATCCGCCGACAGGTGGTCGAACCCGTGCTTGCGGACGTCGCCATCGACTCGGATGGCTACCGGCTCCTGGTCAACCCGACCGGCATGTTTGTGGTCGGTGGCCCGCAGGGTGACGCCGGGCTGACCGGCCGCAAGATCATCGTCGACACCTACGGCGGCATGGCCCGCCATGGCGGCGGCGCCTTCTCCGGCAAGGACCCCTCAAAGGTGGACCGTTCCGCGGCCTACGCGCTGCGCTGGGTGGCCAAGAACGTGGTGGCCGCAGGCCTGGCCCGCCGCTGCGAGGTCCAGGCCGCCTACGCCATCGGTGTCGCCCACCCGGTGGGCCTCTACCTGGACACCTTCGGAACCGGCACCGTCCCCGACGCCGACATCCTGGCCGCGGTGGAACGGGTGTTCGACCTGCGCCCCGCCGCGATCATCCGCGATCTCGATCTGCTGCGCCCCATCTACTCGGCCACCGCCGCCTACGGCCACTTTGGGCGGGAGTTGCCCGAGTTCACCTGGGAACGGACCGACCGGGTGGCCGCCCTCCGGGCGGCCCTCGGCCACTAGCCTGACCCCCGGGCCCGTTCCCATGGACCCCGCTGCCTTTGCACAGGACGCCCTGCTGGACGTCCCGTCGGCGGCTGCCCCCCGGGCCCGCCGTCGGCAGGCTGGTGTGGTGATCACCGAACATCTCCCGGTGGCCAGGGTGCTGCTCGACCTGCAGCCCGCCCACCTGGACCGCGAGTACGACTACCTGGTGCCCGAGAAGTGGGCCGACGGCTGTCAGCCGGGCACCCGGATTCGCGCCCGCTTCGGCGGCCAGGAGGTGGGCGGATTCGTGATCGCCCGCCTCGCCGGGTCCGACCACGACGGTGGGCTGCAGCCGCTGCGGAGGCTGGTCTCGCCCGAGGTGGTGCTCACCCCGGAGGTGTTGCGGCTGGTCAGAGCCGTGGCGCGCCACTGGGCGGGGACCACCGCAGACGTGCTTCGGCTCGCCATCCCCCCGCGTCACGCCCGCACGGAG
>WRIF01000199.1 GCA_009782865.1 Promicromonosporaceae bacterium | reverse complement strand
CTCCGGCGGTGAAGGGGGCCAGCACGCCTGCGGGGCGCGAGAGGTTGCCGCTCGTGCCGGTGCCGGCCTGCGCCGCGGAACCCCAGGAGTAGGCGGTGCCGGCGGCGGTCAGGGCGGTGGTGACCCAACCGCCGTCGAGGCGGCCGGTGGTCACGGAGACCACGCCCTCCAGGTAAGGCTCGGGCGACCCCAGGGGGCTGAGCACCCGCTGTGGAAGCGGGTGGCTGCCCCCGGTGGTCCCCAGGCCGAGGCTGGCCTGGGTGTTGTTGCCCCAGGCGTACACTCCGCCGTCGGCGGTCACGGCGAACGAGCCGCCGCCCAGTTGGGTAGTGTTGATGATCTGGCCGTTGCCGATGCCGGAGCCCGCCGCCACCTGCACGATGTTGCTCAGGGAGGGGATCTGGGTGGCGTAGGCGCGGTAGTTGCTCAGGTCGGTGGCCCCGCCCAGGCCCAGGGCGCCACTGGAGTTGGAGCCCCAGGTGTAGACCAGTCCGTCCCCGGTCACCGCCAGGGAGTGGCCGGCGCCGGCGGCCGCCTGTACCACGCCGGTGAGGTAGTCACCGGCCGCGGCCGAGCGGCGCACCCGTTGCGGCACGTGAGACATGTCCGAGTGCTCGTTGGCGCCCACGGTGCCCTCGCCCAGGCGTCCGAGCTGGGTAGAACCCCAGGCATAGACGTGGCCCTCGGCGGTCACGGCCAAGGAGTGGGTGTTGCCGGCCACCACCTCAACCACGTCGCCGGGCAGGCCGGGCACGCGCACGGGCAGCGGCTCACACCACACCTCTCCGGTGGTGCCCCAGGCAACCGGCGAGCTCGGCTCGGGGCTGACCGGCCAGCATCCCACGTTCTGGTTGGGGTACGCGGCCGGAGGCACCCCGACCTGGCCGCGGTGGTTGCGTCCCCAGCCGTACACCGTGCCGTCCTCGCCCAGGGCGAGCGTCGTGTGGTTTCCGACCGAGATCTGGACGATGCCTTCGAGCACGCCATTGCCGCCAACGCCGCGCACCAGGCCCGGCTCGGCGGTGCCGCTGAAACCCCAGTTCCAGACGTCTCCCCCAGAATGCATCTGCCCCAAGCGGCCCAAGAGGCCGCCGGAGTCTTCACCCCAGGCGGCGACGGTGCCGTCTTCCAGGAGGGCGGCCCCGTGGAGGCGGCCCATGCCGACCTGGAGGGCGCGCAGGGGGGTCATGCCGGTGGCCCAGGTGTCAAACATGGTCTCCGACATCCGGTCGTACAGGGTCACCCCGGACAGGGGCGTGGTGCCCACGTTGGTGACGCGGATGTCCCAGTAGACCTGGCAGACCCCGTCCTCACAGACCGGAATGGAGGCGTTGGACTTGTCCAGGGCGATCATCGGGTCTTGGGCGTGGAAACCGAAGTCAACCTGGCATTGACGCGAGTCGATGCCCAGGGAGATCACGGTCGAGGCGACGGTCGAGGGCTGGTTGTTCTGCACCGCCTGCTGGTCGCCCTGAGCCCGAGCGTTCGCCCCCAGGAGGCCGAAGGCAACATAGGTGGGGTCGATGGTCGGATGCAACTGGAAGAAGGAGGTGGTGTAGTTGGCGATCGGGGTGCCGGGGCCGCGGTGGACCACCGCGAGGTATTCGCCTGCCCGCAGGCGGGCGAACTCATAGCGGCCCATCGCATCGGTGTAGGCGTACATGGGGTTGCCGTCGCGGTCGAGTACCGGGGCGCCGGGCTGGCCGCCGTCGTTGTGGTGCAGGGTGACCCGCACCCCCTCGATGTGCTCCTCGCCCACCTGCCAGGCCCCATCGGCATTGGTGTCCCACCAGACCATGCCGCAGATCTCCGAGGCCACCACCCGAGTCTCGGCCGGGAACGCGCGGTAGGCGTCGGCCCCATCGGAGAGGATTGGGCCCAGCCACAGGATGTAGACGTCATCGGGTTCATTGCCCGACGGCTGGATGGTGATGTTGACGATGCGGGCCACCGTGGTGTCCTGGTCAACAAAGTCTGCGACCACGCGCAGGGCGGTGGCCTGCGCCAACACGGCCGGGTCCGCGCCGGCCACCGGCAGCCAGGTCGAGTTCTCCGGGTCAAAGTCGGCATCCGGGTTCAGGGTAAAGAACATCTCCACATCGTCGGAGGTGTGCTCCCAGTCAATCTCGGCACCCACCAAGGTGAAGTCACCGGCAAACGACGATTCCAGCGAGCCGTCGTAGCCACGATCAACGAAACCCGGGTAGAGCAGATGCCCGTCGCCGTTGCGCGGCAGCACGATCACCGTCTCGATCCGGCCGGCATCCACCAGCTGGTTCAACGTCCACAGGTCAACCTGGAAGGAGATGGTGTCATCGACCTCACGGACCTCCCACTCGGCCTGCACCCGGGCGGCGGTGCGATCCAGGGCGCGTACGGCCACCTGGGCCTCATCAGAGTCCGGCAGCGGCGCCTCCTCAATCTCGATGGTCGCGTTGTTGACCACCGGCACCCCCGGCTGGGACACGGCCGAGATCTCAACGGAGAACAGGATGTCGGGGCGGATCCGCCCCTCGCCCAGCATCCGCGAAGAGTTGCGGTTGTAGTCCGGGTGCGGGAACGCCGTCCAGTCCAGGTCAAGGGTGGAGCCGGGGCCGGCGGGGGTGAACACCAGACGGATCGGGGTGGCCAGCGGGTCTCCGCAGATGCGGCCGCTGGGACCGGCGACGCCCGGGATGGTCTGCATCGCCCAGGTCGACTGGTTTACCGGGTTGGTGGCGCAGGGGTCGAGTTCGACGGTCACGGTCGGGGTGACCGGGTCGCTGGTGCTCACCAGGCCGAAGGCGTACATGGACAGGCGGTGCTGGATGATCTCCCCGATACCGGCGGACAGCATCGCCTGCGCCTGCGGGGTGGTGCCCTGCAGATGGCCGTCAATGTGGGTGATCACGTTGTTGATCAGCACCCGTGGGGTGCCCGGATGGGCCAGGACCACCGAACGCGAGGAGGTCGAGTGATGCGGAACCCCGTCGCGGATGCGAACCGAGACCATTTGGTTGGTGATCGAGGCCCCGTCCAGCTCCAGCGGGGCATCCGGGCGCACCTGGAACGGCACCCGAACCTCGACGCTGGCGCTGTGCGCGGCGTCGAACGGGATGGCACCCGGGACGAACACCACCCGCATCGCGCGGGCGGCGGTGGTCGGGGTGGTGGTCCAGCCGGCGTCGGCCAGGTCCGCCAGCTGCGCGGCGGTTCGCGGCGATTCGTGCCACTGCACCTGGAAGTCGGCGGGAGGCACGGGGTTGCCCTGGAAGGTCACGGCAACCGGGCGGGACAGGTCCAGGATCTGCAGGTTGGTGTCCCACAGGTCGCCGACCACCAGCTGCTGCGGCAGCGGGTTCATCTCCCAGGCCAGGCGGCGCGGGTACGTCCGCAGCCGAGACTCCAGCTCAGTGCCGGGCGCCACCCGGTTGGCCACCACGCCGGCGCGCTCGGAGATGGTTGCGGCTCCCCATTCGATGTTTTCCTGCTCCCAGATGGTGCGCGTGGAGTCCCATGGGCCATGAATCGACTTCATGGCGACGGTGCCGGCGTGTCCGCCCGACGGCGGGGTGGAGGGGCGCGGGCGGGAGACCCGCACCGCCGAGAAGTCATTGTTGGCAAACGGCATGCCGCGGTGGGTGTTTCGGGCCGGATCCAGGGTGTTGAAGTTGGGGCCCTGGGAGTCTCCCGGCTGCCAGTCGTTGCCGTTGTTGAGCAGGAGGGGATCGTTGGAGAACGAGCCGGGGCTGACAATCACGCGCGCGGGGAACACCTCGGTGCTGCCCTCGGGCTGATACGGCCAGCCGCCCGGGATGGAAAAGTTGACGGTCACCGCGCCCGAGTTGCTGCCCAAAGCAATCCGATTATTCCCGTCGCGGGCCACCACCACGCCCCCAATCGTCCAGATGGTCTCGGCCGGGAAGGACTCGACGTCCAGGTAGCCAGACCATGCCCCCGAGATCGAATGGCCCTTATGCGGGGAGTAGCCCGCCCAGGTCATCGGCACCGGCGTGGCCACAAACATGCCCGCCGCCGCGTTGTTCCAACTCAACGGGCCAGCCCCCGTCACCGGCCGGTTATTGGCATCCAAAGTAAAGCTTGGGGGCGCAGTCAAGATCACGTCCGCGGCGGGCGCCGAAACCACCGTCACCGGATCGACCGCCTGCGCCGAGGAGAACACGCCCCCCGCCACGGTGCCCACATTGATCGCCGGGCGCTGGCCCGGAATCGCCCGCCCACCGGTGTCCCGCGCGGTCAGCAGCAGCGGGGCCGTGA
>WRIF01000198.1 GCA_009782865.1 Promicromonosporaceae bacterium | reverse complement strand
GAGGAGGTCTCGGAGCGCAGGGTCAGGCCCTTGCCCGAGGTCGAGGCGACGAAGGCCACCGCGTCGAGCGCGGCGGAGAAGAACTCGCCGAGCCGCACGCTGGCGAGGTGGAGGTCCACGGCCCCCGCCTCGAGCCGCGAAAGGTCGAGCATGTCGGTCACGAGCCGACCCAGCCGCTCGGTCTGGGCCAGGGCCAGCTGAAGGGTCTGGGGCGTCGGGCGGGTGACGCCATCGGCCATGTTCTCCAGCTCGGCCTGGAGGGCGGCGACCGGCGTGCGCAACTCGTGGGAGACGTTGGCGATCAGGTCGCGGCGCGCCTGGTCCACCGAGGACAGGTCCCCGGCCATCTGGTTGAAGGCCGTGCCGAGCTGGCCCACCTCGTCGTGACCGGTGACGCTCACCCGCTGGGTGTAGTCGCCGGCGGCCATGGCGCGGGTGGCGCGGGTCATCTCCCGCAGCGGCGACGTGATGCCGCGCTCCAGCAGCAGGGTGAGGGCCACGGACGCGATGGCCACCAGGGGGAACGTGCGGGTGGGGCCGAGATACTGGCGCAGGCCCAGCCAGGTGAGCGCCGAGGCGACGGCGGCCACCACGGTGACCAGGAACGCCAGCTTCCAGCGCAGCGACGGGATGCGGGCCAGCAGGCTCACTGGGATTCGAGGGGCGGCTCGAAGGCGTAGCCGACCCCGTGTACCGTGCGGATCAGGTCGGCGCCCAGCTTGCGACGCAGCGCCTTGACATGGGAGTCGACGGTGCGGGTGCCGGAGGCGTCGATCCAGTCCCACACCTCGGCCAGCAACTGTTCGCGGGTCAGTACCGTCTTGGGGGAGGAGGCCAGCATCACCAGGAGATCGAACTCGGTGGGGGTCAGATGGGCCTCGACCCCCGCCCGCACCACCCGGCGTTGCGCCCGGTCGATCGACAGATCGCCCATCACCAGCGGGGCCTCGGCCTGATGCTGGGTGGCCGCGGTGGTGGCCCGCTCGACGCGCCGCAGCAGCACCTTGATGCGCGCCACCAGTTCCCGCATGGAGAACGGCTTGGTCATGTAGTCATCGGCGCCGACCCCCAGGCCCACCAGCATGTCGGTCTCGTCGTCGCGGGCGGTCAGCATCAGGATTGGCAGGGGCCGCTCGGCCTGCACGCGGCGGGTGACCTCCAGGCCGTCGAGTCCCGGCAGCATGATGTCGAGCACCATCAGGTCCGGCTCCAGGCGGGCGGCCGCATCGACCGCCGCCAACCCGTCGCGTGCGACCTCCACCCGGAAGCCCTCGGCGCTGAGGCGCTGGGCGATGGCGGTGGCGATGAACGGCTCGTCTTCGACAACCAGGATGGTGGCGGCCCGTGATTCCATGGCGGCAGCCTAACGGCGCCGAAGGGAAAACGGCGGCAACTTGGCCGCCTGTCCGCCTGGTGGACGCTCCGGTTGCGGGCCGCCCCCGTAGGGGAGTCTCCTGGTCAGATGCGAGCGATCTTCGGCAGGCCCGGCTCGCCCCCGGTCATCGTGCTCTCCGTGGCGGTGGCGCTGGCGGCGGCGATTGCCCTGTGCCCGCAGTGCCCGCAGTGCCCGCAGTGCCCGCGCCGCCAGGACCGTCCCGCCCCGGTGGCCGCCGCGGTGGAACTGACCAGCCTGCGGCTGGCGGTGTTCAAGGCCGGTGGCCGAGACTTCACGGCAGTAGACGTGCCCGGCTCTCCCGCCGAGGCGGCAGACCTCACCCTGGCGTCCACCCTGCCAACGGGGCCGTTGGCCGCCCCGCTGGACGAACTGGGAGTCGAGGTACTGTACGCGGAGCTGCTGGCCGAGGCAGGCCCCCTGGCGCAGGTGGCGCTCGAATACCGCCTAGGGCCGGGCGAGCCGCTCACGGCCACCCTGCACCTGCGCTGGACGGAGGCCGGCTGGCGGGTGGAGCAGGTCGAATGACCGGGTCGCCCGGGACGCCGGGAGCCTAGGACAACCGGGCCCTAGGACAACCGGGCCCTAGCCGCCGATCTCCCCGGCAAAGCCGGCCGCCTCGATGGTCCGCTTGACCGCCATCAGGAAGCGGGCGGCGTCGGCGCCATCGACCAGACGGTGGTCGTATGATAGGAACAGGTAGGCGTACTGGCGGATGGCGATGACGTCTTGCCCATCGACCTCGATCACCCCGGGACGCTTGGTGATGGTGCCCGTGCCGAGGATCGCGCTCTGGCCGACCGGCACGATCGGGGTGTCGAAGAGCGAACCGCCCGAACCGGTGTTGGTGATGGTGAAGGTGCCGCCCTGCAGCTCCTCGGCGGTGACCTTGCCCGCCTTGGTGCGGGCCCCGAGGTCACCAATTGCGCGGGCCAGGCCCGCCAGGCTGAGGTTTTGGGCGTCCTTGATAACCGGGACCATCAGGCCCCTGTCGGTGTCGACGGCGATTCCCAGGTTTGCCGCCGCGTGGTACGTCACCTCCGTGCCGTCGGGCGAGATGGTGGCGTTGACCATCGGATGGCTGCGCGCCGCCCGCAGGGCGGCCAGGGCGTAGAACGGCAGGAACGTGAGGTTGGCCCCCTCCCGCGCCCGGAAGGCCTCCTTGGAGGCGGCGCGGAGCCTGGCCAGGGAGGTGACGTCCACCTCCACCGCCGTGGTCAGCTGCGCCTGCGTGTGTAGGGCCTCGACCATGCGCTCGGCGATGATGGCGCGCATCCGGCTCATCTTCTCGGTCTTGCCGAGCAGCCCGGAGGCGGGCGCCGAGGTGGTGGCCAAGGGAGGCGTTGCCAGGGGGAGGGCGCCCGGCGCGGCAGCCAGTGACGAGGGAACCGCCAGCGGGGCGCCCGGGGCGGCGGGTGGGGGTGCGGCCTGCGCGCCGGCGGCGGCGGCCAGGACGTCGTCCTTGGTGATTCGCCCGCCCACGCCGGAGCCCTGGATCGCCGCCAGGTTGAGGCCGTACTCTGCGGCGATCTGCTTTACCAGGGGGGTGGCGTACGGGGCGCCCCCGTCGGCCTGCGCCTGGCCCGCTGTGTCATGTGGCGCGGGAACCCCGCGCAGGCCATCGAGCGAGGCGGTCGAGGCCGGGGCGCCGGGAGAGGCGAGGGCGTCGGGAGTGCCAGCTGCGCCGGGGGCGGCCGGGGCGGTGCCCGCGATCAGCGCCAGGGCGTCGCCGGGGGAGACGATGGCGTCCTCGGCGGCGACGATCTGCACCAGCCTTCCGGCGACCGTCGAGGGGATCTCGGAGTCCACCTTGTCGGTGGAGACCTCCAGCAGGGACTCGCCCACGGCCACGTCGTCACCAACGTCCTTTAGCCAGCGGGTCACCTGCGCCTCGGTGACGGACTCACCGAGTTCGGGGAGCACCACGGTCACCTCGGTGACGCCGGCGGGAGCCTCGGCCGCCGCGGGCGCGGCCTGAGATTCAGGGGTGGCCGGGGCCGCAGGCGCGCTGCCGTCTCCTTCGATGACCGCCAGGACGTCGCCCACCTGCACCTCGGCGTCTTCGGCCGCGACGATCTCGATGAGCACCCCCGCGTAGGGCGAGGGCACCTCGGAGTCGACCTTGTCGGTGGAGACCTCCAGGAGAGACTCGCCCACGGTGACGACGTCACCCACCGCCTTGAGCCAGCGCGTGACCTGCGCTTCGGTTACCGATTCGCCGAGGGCGGGGAGCGTTACGTTTTGGGCCATGTGATCATGATAGGCCTCACGATCCGATCACGATAGGCCTCATGTTCAAGCGTTAAGCCCCTCCAAGTAGCGCAGCAGGGTGCGCACCCCGTAGCCGGTGCCGGCGGTCGGGGTGTATCCGTGGGGGGCCTTGCCGTTCCAGGCGGGACCGGCGATGTCCAGGTGGCCCCAGGCGGTGTCGCCCACAAACTGCTTGAGGAACACCCCGGCAAAGCACATGCCGCCAAAGCGGTCGGCGGTGTTCTTCATGTCCGCCACGTTGCTCTTCAGGCCGGCGGCCAGCTCCTCGGGCAGGGGCATCGGCCACGCCGCCTCCCCGGCCTCCTGCGCTGCCGCAAAGAGGGCGTCGCGCACCTCGTCGGTGCCCATGATGGCGGCGGTGCGGGTGCCGAGCGCAACCATCTGTGCACCGGTCAAGGTGGCGATGTCGATGACGGTCTCGAAGCCGTCCTCGATGGCGGCCACCAGACCGTCGGCCATGACTAGGCGGCCCTCGGCGTCGGTGTTGTTCACCTCGACGGTCTTGCCGCCGCGGATGGTCACGACGTCTCCGGGACGCTGGGCGTTGCTGCCGGGCATGTTCTCGGCCAGGCAGAGGTAGGCGGTCACCGCGACCGGCAGGGCCAGCCT
>WRIF01000197.1 GCA_009782865.1 Promicromonosporaceae bacterium | reverse complement strand
GAGGGCCGCCTCGGCGACGGCCAGCGCGTCACGCAGGCGTTCGGCCAGCGGGCGCGCCGGTGAACCGTCGGCCGGGGAGGCGGCAGACTC
Organism: Promicromonosporaceae bacterium; assembly: GCA_009782865.1. Taxonomy (GTDB): domain Bacteria; phylum Actinomycetota; class Actinomycetes; order Actinomycetales; family Cellulomonadaceae; genus Xylanimonas. The sequence goes on along the minus strand of WRIF01000197.1, from coordinate 4,189 downwards.
CGCGCCGCCCGCCGCGTCCGCGGCGACGAGGGCGGCGGCGGCGTTCAGCACCACCGTCTCCCTGATCGGCCCGCGCTCGCTGCCATCGAACACGGCCCGGGCCACGCCAGCGTTGTAGGCGGCGTCGGCGCCGCGCAGGGCGGCAATGGTGGTCGGGGCAAGGCCCAGGTCGCGGACGGCGTCAAGGCGCGACTCCTCGACTCGACCGTCGCGAGCCTCCCAGACGGTGGCGGGCGCGGTGGCGGCCAGTTCGTCGAGGCCGTCGTCGCCGCGAAACACCAGGGCGCTGACGCCCCGGCCCGCCAACACCCCCGCCATCAAGGGAGCCATCCGGGCATCCGCGCAGCCCACGGCGGTGGCGGCGGGATGGGCCGGGTTGGTGAGGGGGCCGAGAAAGTTGAAGGCGGTGGGAATGGTCAGCTCCTTGCGGGCCACGCCCGCGTGCCGCATCGCCGGGTGAAAGACCGGAGCAAAACAGAAGGTGATCCCCGCCTCCAGCGCAATCTCGGCCACCTTCTGCGGGCTATGGTCCAGGCGCACCCCGAGGGCCTCTAGGACGTCGGCCGAACCCGAGGCGGAGGTGGCCGCCCGGTTGCCGTGCTTGACCACGCGATGCCCGGCGGCGGCGACGACAATCGAGGCCATCGTCGAGATGTTGACGGTCGAGGCCCGGTCCCCGCCGGTGCCCACCAGGTCGAGGGTGGGCCCGGGCACCGCAATCGGGACGGCGCCGGCGATCATCGCCGCCGCCAGCCCCGCCAACTCCTCCACGGTCTCTCCCTTGGCGCGCAGACCCATCAGGAATCCGGCCAAGCGCGCCGGGGAGACGCCCCCCGTCATGACCTCGCTCAGCGCCCACTGCGCCTGGGCGGCGCTCAGGTCCCGGCGGGCCACCAACTGGTTGAGGATTTCTGCCCAGGTGAACTCTTCCACCCTGGCGAGGTTACCGCCTCAGCAGGTCGGAGACGGCCCTTTGCACGGAGATCGCATCTAGCGGGCGAGGCAAGACGCCGTCGGCGAGCGACCAGGACGCCAGCCAGGCGTCGTCCGGGCGGCCGGTAAGCACCAGCACCGGGGCGCAGTCCCTGATCTCGTTCTTGAGCTGGCGGCACAGGCCCATCCCGCCGTCCTTGCCCGCCTCGCCGTCGAGAATCATCAGGTCCCACGGCTGCCGGTCGGCGGCGGTCACCACCCCGGGGCCGGTTGCTACCTCGTGGAGGTCGAACTCCGGCCCCACCGCCGAACGCACCTGCGCGCGCACCGCCGAGTCATCGGAGTAGAGGAGGATCAGGGGCCTGGTCATGGCCTCCATGATGCCGCAGCCTGCGCCCGGGCGCACGATTTGCCACAGCGATCCGGCAGGCGCAGAATCTAGTCATGGCTACCTACACCCTGCCAGAACTTTCCTATGACTACGCGGCCTTGGAGCCGCACATCTCCGGCAAGATCATGGAGCTGCATCACTCGAAGCACCACGCCGCCTACGTGACCGGCGCCAACGCCGCCCTCGACGCCCTGGCCGAGGCCCGGGCCTCCGGCAACCTGGCCGCCGTCAACCTGTGGTCGAAGAACCTCGCCTTCAACCTGGGAGGGCACGTGAACCACTCGGCCTTCTGGGAGAACCTGTCCCCCGACGGCGGCGGGGAACCCACCGGCGAGATGGCCGCCGCGATCAACGAGTTCTTCGGCTCGTTTGCCGCCTTCAAGGCCCACTTCGCGGCCGTCGCGGCGGGCGTGCAGGGTTCCGGCTGGGCGATCCTGGCCTGGGACTCGATCGGGGAACAACTGGTGGTGGTGCAGTTGTACGACCAGCAGGGCAACCTGGCGCTCGGCCTGGTGCCGATCGTGCTGCTCGACTGCTGGGAGCACGCCTACTACCTGGACTACCTCAACGTGCGGGCCGACTACGTGACCGCCTGGTGGAACCTGGTCAACTGGCAGGACGCCGCCGCCCGCCTGGAGCGCGCCCGCCGCCAGACCGCCGGGCTGATCGTCCCCGCGTAGCCCAGCCTAGAACGCCGCGAAGTCCAGCACGGCCGTCTTGATCGCGCTGCTCGCATCGAGGTTTAGTTCGACATCCCAGTTGGTGAAGCGGTCGAACTCAAACGTGGTGTCCACGAACGAGTAGCTGCCGCCGGGCCCGAAGTACTCCTCCCAGCCATACCAGGCGGGCCCGGTGGCGTAGGTGAGCGTGTAGACGCGCTTGGCGTCCCCACACAGCGGCGCGGTGATGGCGATGGGCCGGCCCGGATAGAGCATGACGCCATACACCGGCCCCGACTCATCGCTCAGCTTGATGAACAGCGGGGCCGTGTCCGCCGGAATCGACAACACCAGGTCACCGGCATTGCCGAGATCGTTGGCGCGCTGGCAGTCCGCGAGCTTGTCCCCGGTGACGAACCAGCGAGTGGCGCCGTGCTCCGGCAGCGGCTGCAGGCCGGTGGGCCTTGCCACCACGAAGCCCGACGTGTCGTCGCCCACCATCTCCGACAGGCCGCCGAAGACCGGCTGGGCCTCCGGCTCCTGCTCGACCGGGCGGAGGCCCTGGCGCAGGGCAAGGAGACCCACCGCGGAGGCAACCCCCAAGATCACGGTGGTGTTGACCACCTTCGCCAGCTTTCCCACCCCTCGAGCCTAAGCCCGCCACCGTCGCGGCCGGTAGGGTGTCGCTGGCTGATGCCTAGGCCTCCCGCAGGGCCCGCCGCTTGGCCTCGGCCCCGAGCATCGCCTCCATGGCGGCCCGGTGGCCCGCCGGATCGACGGCGGCATCGGTGCGCTGCAGGCGGGAGCGGGCGTCGGCAATCTGGCGGGTGTAGTCCCGGTCAGCGACGGCGCGGATCACCCCGGCGACGTAGCGGGCCACCGCCTCCTCCCGGTCCTCCGGCAGTACCATGACCGAGAGCTGGGCGATGGCGGCGGCCAGCGCCTCCCCGCCCTCCTCCTCGACGGCGGCCACCCACTTGACGGTCGACTGCTTGGCTCCGGCGGCGGCGCCACCGGCGGCGCTGATCGCCACGAAGACGGCCCGCCACAGCGGCGCGCTGAACGCCTCCGGGGCGAAGGCATCGAACTCCGGCGGGACGTGCTGCGGGTACTGCAGCACCGCGGCCAGGGCCAGGCGCTCGGTCGCGGCCACCGGGTCGCGCGGGTCGGGCTGCGCGGTGGCAGTCGGCGGCGGAGCCGCGGCGGTCCCGGGGGCGCCCTCGCCCTGCCCCACCCGCTTGGCGGCGCGCCTGACCTCGCGAGACACCTCCTCGGGCTCCATCCCGATCCATCCGGCCAGCGTGCGGGCGTAGCCGTGCTGCAGCGCCTGGTCGCGAATCCCCGCCACGTAGCCAGCGGTGACGCGCAGCGCCGCCAGGCGGCCATCGACCGTGTTGAGATCGAAGCGACCGAGGGCCTGCTTGATCACAAACTCAAAGAGGGGCACTCGCGATTCGACCAGCGCCCGCACGGCCTCCGGCCCGCTCGCCAGGCGCAGGTCGCACGGGTCCATGCCATCGGCGGCGACGGCCACAAACGTCAGCGCGTGGAAGCGCTGATCCTCCCCGAAGGCGCGCTCGGCCGCCTTCTGGCCGGCGGAGTCGCCATCGAAGACGAAGATGACCTCGCCGCCGAGCGTCTGCCCGCTGGTCAGCTGCATGCCGCCCCCAGCGGCGAAGTCACCCATCAGCCGGCGGATCAGGCGGGCGTGATCGGAGGTGAAGGAGGTGCCACAGGCGGCAATCGCCCCGTCTACCCCGGACAGGTGGGCGGCCATGACGTCGCCATACCCCTCGACGATCACCACCCGCTTGTCGCGGGCGATGGCCTTCTTGGCCTGTTCGATGCCGTAGAACACCTGGCTCTTCTTGTACAGCTGGGTCTCGGAGGTGTTGAGAAACTTCGGCCCCGGGTCGTCGTCATACAGCTTGCGGGCCCCGAAGCCGACCACGGCGCCGGAGGTGTCCTTGATCGGCCAGATGAGGCGTCCCCGGAAGGCGTCGTAGAGGGAACGGTCACCCTGTTTGACCAGGCCGGCGGCGAGCAGCTCGTCCTGGGTGAACCCACGGCCCTGCAGGTAGTCGCGCAGGTGGTTCCAGCCCTTGGGGGCGTAGCCGACCCCAAAGCGTTCGGCGTCGGCCTTGGTGAAGGCGCGGTCGGCGAGGAACTTGCGGCCCGCCTTCGCCTCGGGGTTGGCGAACAACTG
>WRIF01000196.1 GCA_009782865.1 Promicromonosporaceae bacterium | reverse complement strand
AGATGGCCGACGCAGCGAGGGTGATGGAGGCCAGCGCGACGGCGGTTTCCGCGCTGTCGGGCGGCGCGGCGAAGGGGACACACGGGGAGCTGGGTTTCGTCGTTATGAGAGAGAGCAGCCACGGGAAGGCGGTTTCCGCGGGGATGATCGCGACCGGGGCTTCCGCCGGGACGACCGTCGCAGCGAGGGTGATGGAGGCCAGCGCGGCGGCGGGCCTCGCCGGGACTATGGCGACGGCGGCCGTGACGGGCGCCTTGGCCGGGACGACCGACGCGGTCAGCGCGATGACGGTTTCCGGGGGTCCGGACGGCGCGGGGAGGAAGACGCGCGGGACGGTGGGTTCCGGCGCTACAAGGGGGAGCAGCGGGAGGGAGGGTTCCGCAGGGACGAGCGTGACGCTGGCTTCCGGCGGGACGACCGCCGCAACGCGCATGACGGCGGTTTTCGCAGGGGTGACCAAGGCGGCGGCCGTGACGAACGGCTAGGGCGCGGCGACCAGCGGGGAGGCGGTTTCCGGCGTTACGACCGAGAGACCCCCCGCGACTCCGGCTTCCGCGACGGCCGCAGCGGCGGCTATGGACCCGGCGACCGTGAGGGAGGATTCCCCCGTACCGATGGACGCGAAGACCGCAGCGGTGGCTTCCGCCGTGATGAACGGAGCGGGGACAACCGAGGGGCAGGGTTCCGGCGTGACGACCGAGACGGCTCCGGGAGCGCTGGGTTCCGCAGAGATGATCGCCGGGAGGGCTTTCACGGCGGGGGCGACCGCAACAACCGTGACGGAGGCTTCCGCCGCGATGAGCGGGGTGGAAACAGCCGGGGGGACGGCTTCCGGCGCGACGACCGAGGGGGCGGCTTTGGGCGGCGCGAAGACCGCAACGGCAGGGGTGCGGACTTCGGGCGCAATGACCAGGACGGAGAGCGGCGCGGTGGATTCCAAAGAGACCCGCGACGCGACGGCGACCGCCCTGAACGCCCCCGTAACTCACGGCCCCCGCAGACCTCGGCCCGCCGGGCGCACCAGGTCGAAGACCCGCCGATTGCCGAGGGAGTCACCATCGGCATGTTGCCGCGCGATGTGCGGGCCCGCCTGCGTGGCCTGAGCAAGGACAATGCGCAAGAGGTCGGCGAACACCTGGTCATGGCGGGACGCCTGATGGACCTCGACCCAGAACTCGCCTACCAGCATGCCCAGGCCGCCGTGCGCAAGGCCGGGCGGATCGACGTGGTGCGCGAGGCCGCCGGCCTCACCGCCTACGTGACCGAGCGCTACGGAGAGGCCCTCCGTGAGCTGCGCACCGTCCGTCGCCTCAACGGCTCGTCCGAACACCTCGCCCTCATGGCCGATTCCGAGCGCGGCCTCGGCCGTCCCGAGCGCGCCCTGGCCCTGGCCCAGACCGACGAGGTGGAAACACTGACTCCCGCCCAGAAGATGGAGTTCGACATCGTCATCGCCGGCGCCCGTGCCGACTTGCACCAGTTCGACGCCGCGCTGGCGGTACTCGACAAGATCCCCGCGCAGTCCGGCGACCGGGCCCTGCGGGTGCTGGTGGCCCGCTCCCTCATCCTGGAGGCCGCCGGCCGCAAGGACGAGGCCGACGCCATCCTCGCCACCATCGATGCCGACTCCCTCGACCGCGTCTCTGGCACCTATCTCCCCGAAGATGACGTGTACATCTACGACGGGGAAGAAAACGAAGACGAACTCGACGAGGCGGCCTCCGCCGACGAGGACCACGCCCCAGACGGCGATCCCGCAGACGAGGCCTCCGAGACGGAGGACCACACCGAGGAGGCCGAGGCATGACCTCCGCCCTGCCCCAGGCCGGCCTGCTCGCGAGTGAGCGTCCGCTGGCCGAGGCCTATGACCTCGCCCTCGTCGACCTGGATGGCGTGGCCCGCAAGGGTCACCTGGCGATCCCCCACGCCGCCGAGTCGCTGACGGCTGCGGCGACTGGAGGGCTCACGGCCATCTACGTCACCAACAACGCCTCGGCCACTCCCGAGGCCGTGGCCGAACAGCTTACCGGCCTGGGCTTCATCGCGAACGCGAGCTCGGTGATGACCTCCGCCCAGGCCTGCGCCCAACTCCTCGCCAAGGAATTGGCCCCAGGTTCACCGGTGTTGGTGGTGGGGGCCGAGGCCCTGCGCGAGGCCGTCGCAGAGCAGGGGCTTTCGGTGGTTGCCTCGGCCGACGAGCGGCCCGCCGCCGTTGCCCAAGGATTCAGCCCAGACCTCACCTGGGCCCACCTGGCGGAGGCGGCCTACGCCGTCGAGCAGGGCGCCCGTTACTTCGCCTCCAACCTCGACCTGTCCCTGCCCACCGCGCGCGGCTACGCGCCGGGCAATGGGGCACTGGTCGGGGCGGTGGTGAACGCCACCGGGGTCGGTCCGGTCTCTGCCGGCAAGCCGAACCCAGAGATGTACCTGCTGGCGGTAGGCCGGGCCCGGGCGACGCGCCCCCTGGTGATCGGAGACCGCCTCGACACCGACCTCGGAGGCGCCCGCGCCGCCGGCCTGCCCGGACTGCATGTCTTCACCGGTGTCTCCAGTGCCCGCGACGCCGTGCTCGCCGAGCCGCACTACCGCCCCTCCTTCCTCGGGGCAGACCTGCGCGTGCTGCACGAGCCGCATCCGCTGCCTTGGCAGGCCGACGGGGGCTGGTGGCTCTGCGGACCGGCCAAGGCCAGGGTGACTGGAGGACGGCTCGAACTGGCCGGCGCCCCCAGCGGCCTTGACACCGTCCGCGCCGCCTGCATGGCGGTGTGGGCGGCAGCCGACGGCGGGGTGGCCGTCGACCCCACCTCGATCCCGGAGTTCGAGGTTTGACCATGCCTGACGATGACACCGCCACGCTGCTGGACAACCTGAACGACCTGCCCCTTGACCAGCAAGTGGAGCGCTTCGCGGAGCTCCAACGCCTCCTAGAGGCCCGCCTGGCGGAGAGCTCCGGGGCGTGACCAGGCTCGATGCCGAACTGGTTCGGCGGCAACTGGCGCGTTCCCGCGCCCAGGCGGCCGAACTGGTCAGGGCCGGCCGGGTCAGCGCCTCGGGACGAGTGATCACCAAGCCGTCGGCCACGGTGACCGAGGAGGACAACCTGGCGGTCGCCAAGGTAGCGGGGGAGACGGAGTACGCCTCGCGGGCCGCACACAAACTGCTGGGCGCCCTGGAGGTACTTCCCGAGTTCCGCCGGCGAATCGCCGCCGCCAACGCCCTCGATCTCGGCGCCTCCACCGGCGGCTTCACCGAGGTGCTGCTCCGCAACGGGGCAGCCCACGTGATCGCCCTCGATGTGGGCCACGACCAGTTGCTGGCCCGCCTGCGCACCGACCCGCGGGTCACCTCGCTCGAGGGGGTCAACGCCCGCGACCTCAGCCGCACGCTGATTGGCGCCAGCCCCGCCGTCGTCGTTGGTGACCTCTCGTTCATCTCCCTGCGGCTGGTCCTAGGCCCGCTGGCGGCCGTGGCTGATCCCCAGACCGTCGCGCTGCTCTTGGTCAAGCCGCAATTTGAGGTGGGCCGGCAGCGGCTGGGCGCGGGGGGAGTGGTGCGCGACCCGGCCCTTCACGCCACCGCGATCCGGGAGGTGGCCGCCGCTGCGGCCGAACACGGCTGGCAGGTGGAGGCCGTTGTCCCCAGCCCGCTGCCTGGCCCAGCCGGCAACCGCGAGTTCTTCCTGGCCCTCAGCCGCCCGCCAGACGGACGCGCCTGTCCCCTCCCCGGCCTGGAGCAGGCCATACTTGAGGCAGTGACCCCGCTAGACGCAGAGGTAATCCCATGAACCACCCTCCCCGCCGGGTGCTGATCGTCACCCACGGCGGCCGACCAGAGGCCGTGGCCGCCACGCAAGAGGCCACCGTCGCCTTCGAGCGCGAGGGCTTCGAGGTGGTCTTGCATGACGACGCCATCGCCGAGCGCTTCGGTGACACGCCCGCCGCGCTGCGCATCAGGGAAGCGATCATGGAGTGTGAGATCGTCGTTGTGCTCGGCGGTGACGGCACCATCCTGCGCGCCGCCGAACTCACCCACGGCACCGATGTGCCGATCCTCGGCGTCAACCTGGGCCACGTCGGCTTCCTGGCCGAACTCGAACGCGAAGACCTCAAGGTGGCCGTCGAACGGGTGGTCGCCGGAGAGTATGTGGTCGAGGAACGGCGCGTCGTCTCGGTGGCGGTCACCAAGCCGGGAGCCGAAGAATGCCTGACCGGCTGGGCCCTCAACGAGGCCACCATCGAAAAGGCCGAACGGCAGCGCCTGATCGAGGTGGGCATCGAGGTCGGCGGCCGGCCC
>WRIF01000195.1 GCA_009782865.1 Promicromonosporaceae bacterium | reverse complement strand
TGACAGCCAGGTAACACCATGAAGAACCCACACACCATACGCGGACATTTTCAAATGAGGCAAGCCTTGTGCTTCCCGGACGTTTTAGATGAGGCTAGTCGTTCCCTGGCATCTGGCCGCCGCGTCTGCCACAATTGGAGTTGAGGCGGATTTCTGTACTCGTAGGACTCCTTCGGGAGCCGGTCTTCGGACCACTCATCACGCACTGCCTCGATGAACCAATCCCGTCTTGAGAGGTGCGTGCCATGATCCGCCTGCTGTGGGCCATCAGCCCGAGAATCCGTGACTTCCTCGCCCGTTGGATGCCGACCAACCGGCTCCTCGCCGCGATCCGAACCCGCAGAGGGTTGAAGTGGGGCGTGCCCGCGATGGCACTCGGCGTCGCCTACTTCCTGCTCGCCGCCGCCCTCGTCGCCATCATCCGCGACGGCGGTCCCACCTGGGTCAACGCCTTCGTATTCCTCACTGTCTGGAACGGATTCAAGTTCCTGTGGATCGGCCCGGTCAGCCTCATCTGTCTAGCCAAGCAATGGCTTGTCGGGGTGTTTTCATGGGCTGAGCGTGAGGGTTGATATGCCTCGCCTCTAGGTTGCTCTTCGAACCCACTCGCGAAGCCAAATGCTGGCATCCTCTAGCTCAATACACTGCATGGACGCCAGCCGGTTCAGCGCCTGCTCAAAGACCCCCCGCGTAAGCGCAGAACAACCTCTCTTTTCGCGTTCAGCATTCACTCGGGCAAAGGCATCATCCGCCGGAACACTCTTCCCTGAACGAGTCACCCAAAGAGCCTCGATCACGGATGCTTCTTCCTCTGTCAGCGGCTCTTCTGAAGCTCTCCAGAACTTGTTCCACACGTACAGTCCAATGAGGCCACGCACCCAAGCTCCCTGCCCCGCCATTCCGGCTAGGGCGACCGCGATGTCTGGGCCAGTATCGAATAGCTTCCTCCAATTGAGGACGATGTTCCCTGGCTTCCGTGAGACCCCCCCAGAGGAAGACAGGGAAATGAATTTCATTTCGTAGACCTCCTCCGGCTCCGTTATTTGGGCGAAGTGACGGAGGGAGCCAACAATTACTTCTTCCTCGATGTCTGCGACAAATGGCAGCGCGCTCGCGAAGGCGAGCACATCACTCATCGTCTCCCACTTGGCGGGCGAACGTGGGTTTGAGGTGGAGTCCATTTCTAAATTCTAGTCCGATCAGAGCCGCTGGCCGACGTGTATCAGGAAGTTCATCCAAGCGACGCCTGCACCAGAGAGGGCGGCTGCACCCAGGGCGATGAGGACGCCGGTCTTGCCTCTGGAGGACATCTGGTAGTTGCCGTTAGCTTCGCCGTAGGCCCAGGAGATCGCAGCCGCGACCAACGAGGCGACAGAGGCGATGAGGACGATGGTGAGTAACGCGCCGACGACCGAGGCGAGGGTGTTGCCGCCCACTGCGGAGAAGTCTGGGGATACGTCGAGGGGCAGCATGGTTAGTTTCCTTCCAGGTAGCAGCCGGTGGGGCCGGTGGCGGGGCCGTCGATGGAGACTGCGCCGTAGTCGGCGAGCCACTTGTGGGGGTCGATGACCTGGTTGTAGTCGTTGTCAGGTCTGATCTCGAAGTGGAGGTGCGGGCCGGTGGATTGGCCGTTGGAGCCGACATCGGCGATGTGCTGCCCGGCGACCACGGTGTCGCCGCTCTTGACGTACAGGTGGCCGTCCCACATGTGACCGTACAAGCTGGCGTAGCTCTTTCCGCCGACGGTGTGCAGGATGATGATGGCGTTGCCGTAGCCGCCGCGATAGCCGGAGAACCAGACATTGCCGTCGGCGGTGGCCAGGATCGGCGTGCCGTCGGCTGCGCCGTAGTCGGCTCCGGCGTGGAGGGTGCGGACGCCAGTGATCGGGTGGATGCGGTAGCCGAATGGCGACGAGTAGCGCCAGGTGCCTTCGGGCAGCGGGAACACGACCGACGCCGATTCCGGCGCCGACGACGAGCTGCCTCCGCTGCCGGACGTGCGGGTGGTCAAGGCGGCGAGGATGGCAGTGGCGACGGGTTCCCAGTTGGCGTAGCGTTCGGGGAAGGCGGACACTTCGACGGCTTGTGCGGCGGCCCCTTTTGAGAGGGTCTTCCAGTTGGGGATGTCCAAAAGGCCGGGCGGTGAGGGATAGTTGGGGCCGGTCGGCCCGCCCATGAACGCCCGGACCTGGTAGGTCGGTTCCATGAGTTCGGCGACGGTGCCCCAGCCGGATTGGTGGCGCATCTGGAACAGGCCCAATGAGTCGTGGTCGCCGCCATCGCCGTCGTTGGGGTAGTTGGCCGACTCCGGGTAGGCTGTCACGTTGGACAACATCCGCAGCGACGATTCGGTGAGCGCGGCCATGAGGGCGATGATGATGGCGTCCCGATTGGTGGCTTGGACGCGGCTGCCGACGGTGATGATGGTGGCGGCGTGGGTGAGTTGTTTCTTGTTGAGTGTGACCGAAGTACCGTCGGCGGTGCGGGCGGTCAGCGAGCCGGGGATCGCGCCGACGGACAGGCCGGAGTTCATCACGCAGGTGGCTTTCGCGGCAGGGTTCATCAACACGGCGACTCCCAGGAGCGGCAGAGCCGGTCCCAGGAGCAGCAGTGCGAGAAGGATCACGAGGGCGGACTTCTTCACGCTCGCCTCACTTCAACGGCTCGTCCGGGCGGGAGAGCCGCATCAAATGACACTCGGGGAAGGACGGGGCGCAGGTCACGAAAATGGTGAACTCGACACTGCCGACATAGCTGGCCGATTCCTTCTCCCACACGCCTTCACGGAACCGGGTGCCTGTGATCGTGTAAGCGACCGTGCCGGGGAGAATCTGGCCGGGCGCGGCCTCGGCCTTCGCTTGCTCCCACGCCTCGGGGATCACAACCGTCTCGATCTCGATCCGCTGCTTCGTGGCGTAGCCGCGCAGTTTGACCCAGGTGGCCTGGTAGGGCAGGTAGTTGCCGATGTCGTTGGCCAACCCGGCTCCTCCGCCTTCGCCGGTCGGGTCGGCCACGGCCATGAGCTTGTCGGTCACTTCGGACGGGTTCATCGTCGCGGTGTCCCAGTCGAACAGGGCCGACGCGGCCCAGCGGGTGAAGCCCTCGGGGTTGGTCGGAGAGGTCGGGACGCTCGGAGCGGGAGTGACGGTGGCGGTCGGCTTAGGCAGCGGCGTCGGGGTCGGCGTGGTCGGGGTCTGGTTCGGCATGAAGAACAGTCCGTAGACGCCGATGCCGATGGCGACACTGAACAGGACGACTAGGACGATGATGAGCAGCACCTTCTTGGCGCGGTGGTTCTCGTAGTCGGCTTCGCGGGCGTACTTCACGGCAGGCTCCTTCAAGAGAAGTGATTTCCCTGGGAAGGTGCGCGGAGGTTCCCTATTCCTCGGCGAAGGCCCGCTCGGCGCGGAGGCCATCAACGGTCTCCATGAACTCAATGCTTTCGCTCATCGTCTGCTTGAAGCGCAGCCAGTTATCGTCGGGTACGGCCTGGGCGATGGTCTTCGGGTCATAGCGGCCCGGCCAGCCCTCCATCTCGGTCCAGGTGAACATGAAGGACTTGGCGCTGCGGTACTTGGGACCGGCAGGCTTAGGCGGCTTCGGAGTCGAGGTGTTCTTCTTCTTGTCGCCGCGACCGGCGTTCACACGGTCGAAGGCAGCCTTGGCGGCGCGGTCGAGTTCTTGGGTGCTCATGGTGTGCTCGGCGGTGAGCTTGCGCAGCAGGATCGCGCCGCGCTGGGCGGCTTCGCGGGCGGTCTGGGGTTCGTCTTGGTCTGCGGCCACTTGGTCAAGTTCGTCAATTTGGACGAGGGAGCGGAGCTTCACGAACTCCGGTTCGACCGGCCCACCCTCGCCGATTCGTTGGATCGCTTCTTCGGCCATCTGCCGCAGGGCCGGGTCACGGGTCTCGTCCCCGGCGATCTGCTTGATCGCCAGCACATGCTCCATCGTGTAGTGCGACGTGCCGCTCAGCATCTTCGCGGCTTGGATGCGGGAGTCCCCGACTTCGCTGCCTTCTGCCTTCCGTAACGGGGTCGCAGAATCTGCGAGGCCGTCCGACAAGGGCTTTTGATTCTCCGATGTGAATCGCGTGGACTGTTCGCGACGGGCGGCGTCGGCGGCAAACTCGGCCTTCAACTCGGCGTACATTTCGGCCAGTTCGACCTTCGAGCAGTCCTTGTGGGACACCACATCGTCACGCTCGGCCATCAGCGCGGCCAGTCGGGACGACAGTTCGGTGCGCACCCACACGTTGACGGTGCGCCAGCCGAGTTGCTTGATCGCGGCGATCCTTCT
>WRIF01000194.1 GCA_009782865.1 Promicromonosporaceae bacterium | reverse complement strand
GAAGGCGAGGTGGGGGGTGGGGCGGGAGGTGGCGGTCGGTCCGGTGAGGTCCCACCCCGCCTTGTGGGCGTGGGGGAAGTAGTCGGTCAGGAAGCCGCCGCCGTTGGTCTTGGCGAAGATGCCGGTGTAGCCCCAGCCCTGGCCGGCCAGCGGTCCGCTGCTCTCGGGCAGGGGGCCGACGTCGAGGATGTCCACGATGAGTAGGTCACCGGGCTTGGCCCCTTCTACCGCAAACGGCCCCGAAAGCTTGTGTACCGTCTTGAGGGGCGCATTCAGGATGTCTTCGGCCGAATCGTCGTTGACAATTGCCCCATCAAACCATTCCCGACATTCAATGCGCACGGATTGTCCCGGCTTGAGGGTTACCACCGGGGGAATGTCTGGGTGCCAGCGATTGTGACCCACAATCTTTTGATCCTCGAAGGTCTTAGTAGGGTCGAGGGGAAACACGATGTCTGGCATTGCTGCTCCTTTGCGTAATATGGGATTGTGTTTCGCTGCGTAACTAGGGGCGTGGCAGGGAGCGATGGGCCGGGTGGCTTGAAACCTTGGTGGCCGCCGTCCGCCTGCCCGAGGAGGGCAGGGAGGAGACCACGGCGGGCTGGTCGCTGGTGGCCGTGGTGGAATCGATCAGTCGCATTGCCGCGCTGGAGCCTCGGCCCACGTACGGGGCGGAGTAGACGCGGCGAGCGGACTCGCCGCAAACACAGGTCACCTTGGCAGGAATAGCCGACATCGGGTGGTTCTCGGTAATGTCGCCGCATTGCGGGCACCGAAACATATATATGGCCATGATCCTCCCTTGGGCCCGGTCAAGGGAAGCAAAACACGCGCCTTCACGGAATACTAGACCCTGGCACACATCCCGCCTCGGGAGCGATCAGCGCGCGCCGAAGCCGGAATGACCGCCCCGGTTTTCCGGTGAATTGCCGAGATTTCTCCGCGCCGAACGTAATTCTACTGACCGTCGCCAAGGCGGCGCCAATGCCGGCCCCTCCTCGGAGGTTTGGGCCGCGCCGGTCGACCCCCCGCCAGTTGAGACTCCCGCCGGTTGAGGGCGCGCAAGGCGCGCGTCTCGAAACCAAGGAGGCCGCTCCTTCGCGCTACTCACTTCTTCGACCTGCGGGCAGGGTCATTGTGACCGCCGTTCCTCGCCCGCCTGGCCCCGCCTCGTGGGCGACGATACCACCAACCATTTGAGCCCGGGCGGTCATCGCCGCCATGCCATAGCCCGGCTGGGTGTCCACCGCGATCCCCCTGCCGTCGTCGACCACCCGCAGGATCACCTCACCCTCGGCCTCCCCCCGGCACAGCCCAAGCCACACCCGGGAGGCGTGGGCATGACGGCGAACGTTGGTGAGGGCCTCCTGGACGGTCCGCAGCACCACCACGTCCTCCGAGGGGGCCAGCGAGGTCGACTCATCTACCCCCACCTCCACCTCCACTCCTGTCTCCTTCTCCCAGCGCGCCACCAACTGCCGAAGGGCCTCGGCCAGCGTCGCACCCTGGAGGAGCACCGGGGAGTAGGCGGCAACCAGGGAGCGGGCCTCCGCCAGGTTGTTGGTGGCACTCACCTCCAGGTTGCCCAACACCTCGTCGGCCAAGCCCAGGTCTCCCACTTCCAGGAGCTGCCTGGCCTGCCGAGCCATCATCTGCTCCGCCAAGAACCCCTGGGCCAAGGTGTCATGCACCTCTCGCGCCACCCGCTCCCGCTCGGCAACCACCCCGGCGGCGTGCTCCTGCCGGGCCACCTGCTCCTGGGTGAGGGCCAAGGTCCGCGCCAGGCTCCGGTGCCGCTCGGCGAACTTCATCAGGCTGATCAGGCCAGAGCCCGCCGCGATGCACAGGCCCAGCACTACCGCGCCCCACAGCAGGTGAGGCCAAAAATGACTCCACACACGGCCGCCGTGGAGCCAGGTGGTCAGCCAGGCCCCGCCGGTAAACAGGGTCAAGAAGATCGAACTGCGCAAGCGAGACCAGCCGGAGAACATCCAGCAACAGGCAACCCCGATGGCATCCAGGAACAGCCGACCCGTCTGGAGTTCCTGGCCGGTGTTCAGGGCGATCGCGATAATCAGCACCAGGAAGATGTTCATCTGCAGCTGACTGTTGTTCCGGTACCCCGGATAGCCCACCAACACGTAGACCACGGCAAAACCCAGGAACCCGACCAGCACCCGCGCGGTCTCGTCCCAGCCGTAGTTGCCCGCCGAGAGCAGGGTGTAGCCGACCGAGGCCAGCAGGGTGTAGGCAAAGCCGATGTTCCACCAGCGGAACACCTCCACCCGCAATGAAGAATCCGGCTCGGGCGACTGCTGCACCCGCTAAGTATGGCAGCCGCCCGGCCCGAAGCCGCTACAACCCGGCGTCCTTGAGCGCGGCCACCAGTTGCACCCACGCCTCGGTGACGTCGAACCCCCTGACGTCGCGCGCCAGCAGGTCGGCCTGAGAGGCGTGATCGATCCCCCGGGGCGTTGGCGAGGGGATCAACCCCAGCCACTGCCCCCACACCATCGAGGAGGTGGGCACCAACCCGTCGGTCTGGCTGCCCCGGATGGCGGTGCCGGTGGAGCGGTAGAGCACGCCGGGGTCGTCGGGCATCAGCGCGTTCAACCGCGCGCACGTCTCGGGAGTCAGGTCACGGGCCAGGGCCTGCAGGTCGGCCCGGGAGACGCCCTGCCACTTGGTCAACTGGTTGTACCCCCAATTGAGGCCGCGCCAGGCGGCATCGGTGGTGACCCTGGTCAGCCGGGGCACGTAGCCACAGCCGTAGTGCGGCGTGCCGATCGTGGTCAGGGAGGCCACCCGGGGGGCGCACCCCAGCCGCGCGATGGCCCAGCGGGCGTCCAGCCCGCCCTTGGAGTGGGCGATGAGGTTGAACCTCTCGGCCCCGGAGGCCGCCAGGGCCGCATCCAGCTGGTCCGCCACCTCCCGGCCCGCAGCGGCGATCGACTGCGTCGACTGGTGATCCGCCTGGTAGACCCGGGCCCCGTTGCGGGCGAGCGCATCCGGGATGCGCCCCCAATAGTGTTGGATCGTCCAGCGCAGGCCGCCCACCCCGTGCACCAACAGGAGCGGGTAACGGGTGGCGCAAACCCGCTGATCGACCCGGGCCAGGTCGCGGGCCCAGCGGGCATCCTCGGCCTCCCGGCGGCGACGCTCTGCACGACGGGTAAACAGGGCGGCCAGGGCGGCCCCGGCCCCCATCCCGGCCAGGCCGGCCGCCGTCGCCTGCCGCTGCGCCGTCTTCACCCCCCGATCTTCGGGCCTGCGCCCGCTGGCGGCAACCCGAGGCGGCAACCCGAGACAGCAACCCAAGACGGTCGGCACCGGGTAGGGCAGCGGGCGAGGCATCGGGTAAACTAATCGCCGCAGCAGCCGCTGCGGATGGACGCGTCGCATAGTCCGGCCTAGTGCGCCACCCTGCTAAGGTGGTAACGGGGTAACCCGTTCGAGGGTTCAAATCCCTCCGCGTCCGCACCACCCTCGGCGAGTGAGTCCGCCCGAACACATTCAGGGCACGGCAGGCTCGCCGGTGGCATTTGCCCGACGGCGAGGCGCCTTGTCCGCCCGCGAGGCTGGCCGTCAGGAGGCCCGATGAAAAACTGGTTTAGGAGTAAGTTCCGCATGATCGAATTGCGCAGCCCCCAAGAGATCGAGCAGATGCGGCCGGCCGGTCAGTTCATCGGTGAGGTCCTCACCGCCTGCCGCGAGGCCGCCCGGCCCGGCGTCAACCTTCTCGAACTCGATGCCCTCGCCCATCAGATGATCAAGCGGCGCGGCGCCACCTCCTGCTACATCGACTACCACCCGTCGTTCGGGGCCATGCCATTCGGCAAGGTGATCTGCACCTCGGTCAACGACGCCGTGCTGCACGGCCTGCCCCACGACTACACCCTGCAGGACGGCGACCTGCTGTCGATCGACTTTGCCGCCTCCGTGAACGGCTGGGTGGGCGACTCCGCCCTGTCGTTTGTGGTCGGAACCGCCCCGGACCCGGCCCGCTACGAGGCGGACATGAAGCTGATCCGCACCACCGAGGAGGCCCTGGAGGCCGGCATCCGCGCGGCCGTGGTCGGCAATAAGGTCGGTGACATCGGCGCCGCCATCGCCGCCATCGGGCACGCGGCTGGCTACGAGATCAACACCGACTTCGGCGGGCACGGCGTGGGCCGCACCATGCACGGAGAACCCCACGTGCCCAACAACGGCCGCCCCGGGCGCGGCTTCACGCTGCGCCCCGGACTGGTGATCGCCATCGAACCGTGGTTCCTGGAGACCACCGCCGAGATCTACACCGACGACGAC
>WRIF01000193.1 GCA_009782865.1 Promicromonosporaceae bacterium | reverse complement strand
CGCCCGGCAGATTGCCACGCATCTGATTGCCTGCGCCGCCGCGGGGGTACAGGCGGCGCTCCGGGTGGGCGGAGACCGGGGCATGGACGAGCTGGTGGCCGGCCTCCACCTGGCGGCGGCAACGCTCGGCCCGGACGAGGAGGGTGGCGCGGGGCTGCGCCAGGCCCACATCCGGGTGGAGCAGGCCCTGTTCGTCGACTTCCAGGCCTTGAGCGCCTTGCTCGAGTACGGGGTAATGCCGTCGATTCAGCCGGCGGCCTGTTCCGCCTTTGGCGGGGCGGACGGCCCGTGGGCCGCCAAGGTGGGGGTGCCGCGCGCCGCCGACATGTCGCCCGTGGCGGATCTGACCACCGCCGGGCTGACGGTTGCCTTCGGCTCTGGGGCGCCCCGGACACCGCTCAACCCGTGGACGGCGATCCGGGCGGCCCTCTTCCATCAGGACGAGTCACAGCGCCTCACCCTGCACGAGGCCTTCTTTGCGCACACCACTGCGGGTTGGCGCCTCGCCGCGGGGGCCGCTCCGGGGGCGGGGATCCTCGCCCCGGGACACCCCGCGCATCTGGCGATCTGGCGGGCGGAGGACTACGTTTCGCAGGACGAATCACTGCCCACCTGGGCCGCCCAGCCTCCCCTTCCTCCGCTGCCGGCGCTGCAGCCCGATGGCCGCGACCCCGAATGCCTGCGGACCGTGCGGGCCGGAGTGACGATCCATGACACCCTCGCCTGAGGACCGTCCGCCGCGGTGGCTGACCCTGCTGCTCAGCCTGGCCGCCGGGCTGCTGTTGTACCTGGCCTTTCCGGGCACCGGCTGGTGGCCGCTAGGCCTGCTGGCCGTCGTGGGCTTCTATCTCGCCACCCTGCGAGACCATGCCGGCTGGAACTTCCTGGTGGTCACCCTCGGCTCCCTGGCCTTCGCGCTGCCGCATGTGCGCTGGGCCTACTACGCCACCGAGACGCTGCCCTGGATCGCCCTGGGGCTGCTGGTCGCCGTGGGGATCGGGATGTTCGGTCCGCTGTGGACCTGGGCGCGGCGCCTGCCCTGGGTGGCCACTCGTCCCTGGGCGCGGGTGCTGGCGTTTGCCACCTGTTGGGTGGCGGTGGAGCAGTGGCGCTCCGAGGTGCCGTTCGGTGGATTTCCCTGGGGGCGGCTCGCCTGGTCGGTCTCGAGTGCCCCCACCGGGCGCGCCGCCTGGCTGGGGGGCACGCCCCTCGTCTCGTGGCTGCTGGCGGCGGCCGCGCTGCTGGCGCTGTTGGCCGCCTGCAACCTGTGGCGCTGGCTGGCCGAACGAGAGGGCGCCACCGTCGACCTCGGTCGGCGGGCAGCCGGTGTGCTCGGCCCTGCCCTGTTGGCCGGTGTGGCGTTGCTTGCCCCGTTGGCCCTGCCCCTGCCGTCGGCGGGCGTTGCTGCGGTGGCATCGCCGTCATCGGCCCTCGCCCCGATCAGCGAGCCGAATGGCCGGCTCGTCGATGCCGGAAGTTCCGCCGCCGAGGCCGGCACGCTGCTGGCGGGCCTGGTACAGGGCGATGTGCCCGGGCCAGAGGTCGAGACGGGCCGCTCCACGCAGGTGCTGCACAATCATCTCGCCGGGACACACGCGCTCGCTGAGCTGGGGCTGCCCCTGGACGTCGTGCTTTGGCCCGAAAACTCGGCCGACTTCGATCCGGCCACCTCCCCGGTGGTGGCCGAGTGGCTGGACGCCGCCGCTGCGGAGGTGGGGGCGCCGATCCTGGTCGGTGCCATGGAGTGGCCCGACTATGGCGGCCGCTACAACGTTGCCCTCCTATGGCGCGAAGGCGCGGTCATCTCCCGGTACGCCAAGCAGCATCCGGCCCCCTTCGGTGAGTACATTCCCCTGCGGTCGCTGGTGCGCCTGCTGAGCGACCAGGTGGACCGCGTGCAGAACGACATGTGGGCCGCCACCAATCCGCCCCTGATTGACCTGCCCGCCCAGCACCTGGGCCGCCACGTGTATCTGGGAGTCGGCATCTGCTTCGAGGTGGCCTATGACCGGATCCTGCGGGAGGCCGCCCGGCTAGGCGCCGAGGTGTTGGTGGTGCCCACCAACAACGCCTCGTTTGGGCACACCTCGCAGAGCACGCAGCAGCTGCAGATGACCCAGCTGCAGGCGATCGCCAACGGACGCGCCACCATTCAGATCTCCACCAATGGAGTCTCGGCGGTAATTGCGCCCGATGGGACCATCGTGGCGCGCACTGGGCTGTGGGAGTCGGCCCAGCTGGTGGCCGAACTGCCCCTGCGGACCACCCTGACGCCGGCCACCGTGTTGGGCTACTGGCCGGGGTGGCTGTTGTCGGCGGCCGGGGGCGCGCTAGGCGTCGCCGGCCTCACCCGGCGCTGGTGGTCCGGGAGACGGCCCGGCGAGCAGGCGGCGGGGTCAGGAGCGGCGGATTTGGCCGGTGGCGAGCAGCTCTAGGCGCTCGTCGAGCAGCTCCTGCAGCTCTTCCTCGGAGCGCCGTTCCAGCAGCATGTCCCAGTGGGTGCGCTGCGGCTTGACCACCTTGGCCTCGGGGCCATCGCCGTCCCGCAGCACGGCCTCGGCCCCACAGCGGCACTCCCAGATCGGGGGAACCTCCGCATCGGTGGCAAACGGCAAGATGATGGTGTGGCCGTTCGGGCAGTCGTAGTAGGCCTGGAATCGTGGGGCGAAGTCGACGCCTTCGTCCGACTCCATCGACTTGGCACCGATGGACATACCGCGCAAGGAACGGTCAGGCACAGGTAATCTCCTCATAAGGGGCGGGGAAGCGGCCCCGATTCTACCCGTTTATGGGAGGGTATGTCCATGGAGTTCGGTATCTTCTCGGTTGGCGACGTGACCGTCGACCCCAATACGGGGCGCGAGCCCGACGATGCGCAACGCCTGCAGGCGATGGTTGGCTATGCGAAACACGCCGAGGAGGTGGGCCTTGACTTCTTTGGGGTGGGGGAGCATCACTCCCCGCCGTGGGCCAATTCCTCCCCGGCAGCCCTGCTCGCCTATCTGGCCGGGGCCACCGAACGGATTGGCCTGACCTCGGCCGCCACCTTGCTGACCACCAATGATCCGGTGCGCCTGGCCGAGGAGTACGCCACGGTGCAGATCCTCTCGAGGGGCCGCCTGAACCTGCTGCTCGGCCGGGGGAACGTGGCCTCGGCCTACTCCCAGTTCGGCCATAACCTGCGCGACTCCCTGGACCTGAGTTTTGAGAACTATGGCCTGCTCCGGCGCCTGTGGGACGAGGATGTGGTCACTTGGTCGGGCAACTACCGCACCCCCTTGGAGCAGTTCACCTCGGTGCCGCGTCCGCTCGACGGCGTGCCGCCGTTTGTGTGGCACGCGATAATCCGCACCCCGGAGATCATTGAGCAGGCCGCCTTCTACGGCGACGGCCTGGTGCCGATCAACATCCTGTGGCCCTTGGCCCACACCCGGAGGCTGGTGACCACCTACCGCGAGCGGTACGAACACTTCGGCCATGGCCGCGGCGAGCAGGCCTATGTGGGGCTCGGCGGACAGGTCTTCGTCAGGAGCAAGTCCCAGGACGCCATCGAGGAGTTTCGCCCCTACTACGACCGCGCCCCCGTGTACGGCCACGGCCTTCCCCTTGAGGAGATGATGCAGGAGACTCCGCTGGTGGTGGGTTCGCCCCAGCAGGTTATCGACCGCTACGGCGCCCAGATTGAGGAGATCGGCTACTACCAACGGCAGTTCTTCCTGCTCGACCATGCGGGACTGCCGGAGCGGGTGGTCCACGAGCAGATTGACCTGCTCGGGGCGGAGATCCTGCCCGAGTTGCGCCGGATTGCCGCCGCCAAGTATCCCGGGCGGGAGGTGCCCCGCGGGGCGCCCACCCATGCCGAGGCCGTGGCGGCCTAGGCCGCCGCTGGCAGGGCTCGCCCCGGGCATGTCGGCCTCACCGAGGAGCGGTGGGCGGGCCTTCGTTCAGAAGAGATGACCGGCATGGCGGGGGAGAGGTTCGATGACGCGGCCGGCTCCCCGTTCGGGCCGTAGCGCCCCCCAACCCGTTTTGCATACCTATGCGTGAGAGTGCATACTGTTCCCATGTCTAAGGTTCTCAACTCCCTGCCCGTTGGCCACCGCGTCGGAATCGCCTTCTCTGGAGGCCTCGATACCTCGGTGGCCGTGGCCTGGATGCGGGAGAACGGCGCCATTCCGTTCACCTACACCGCCAACATCGGGCAGTACGACGAGCCCGACATCGACTCCGTTCCCGGCCGCGCGCTGGAGTACGGCGCCGAGGGCGCCCGCATGGTGGACTGCCGGGCGGCCCTGGTGGAGGAGGGCCTGGCCGCCCTGACCTG
>WRIF01000192.1 GCA_009782865.1 Promicromonosporaceae bacterium | reverse complement strand
CCGGCGGTCTCGGTCATGCCGTAGGTCCGCACCAGGTGAACTCCGGCCGCCGCGGCCCGCTCAACCAGGGAGCCCGGGATGCGTCCGCCGCCCACCAGCACGGCGGCGCAGCGGGACAAGAGCGCGGCGGTGGCGTGATCGTCGAGCGCGCGAGCCAGCTGCGCCGAGACCAACGAGAGGTACACCGGGGCATCGCCCGGGGATAGCGCCTCGGTCAGCGCCTTCGCCAGCGCCTCGGCTGGGGCTGGCGCCAGGGACGCCGGCGCCGAGGGCAGCCCGGCTCCGGCCAGGGCCACGGCGAGCGGCTCTTCCACCCCCGCCTCGACGGCGAGCGCGGCGCGGACGGTCACCTGCAGGCCCGCCACGTGCCGAACCGGGAGTGCCAGCACCCAACGCCCTGGCCCCCCTAGGAAACGGTGAGTGGCTTGGGCACTGGCGCGCAGGGCCGACCCGGAAAGAGAAACGGCCCGCGAGGCGCCGGATGTGCCGGTTGTGTGCAGAACCTGCCCCACGTTTAGGGCTCGTCGTGCCCGGTCAAGCAGTTGGTCTACGCTCGGGGGAGGTGACGCAGGATGCACGCCCTCCAGCGTAATTTGTGCCTGCCCTTTTTGGGGGCAGGCGCCCCGCCGAGTAGCGTTGGCGGCGACTTTCGCATTGAGTGCGAACGAAAGGTAACTATGAAGAAGCGTATGACCGCCCTGATCGGTGCCGTGGTGATGGCCCTGGCCCTCACCGCCTGCAACGGGGATGAGCCCGTGGCCGACCCCACGCCGGAGACCCCGGCCACCGAGGAAGCCAGCGTTGACCCCGAGCCCGAGCCGGAGCCCGAGGCCGACCTGGGATGCCCCGACCTCGCCTGGCCGCTGACCGGCGTTGGCACCGCGGAGGTCGCCCAGCGCCCCGGCCTGGCCATCAAGATCGAGAACTCACCGATGGCCCGCCCCCAGATGGGCCTGGAGTACGCCGACATCGTGTGGGAGCAGCTGGTTGAGGGCGGCATCACCCGCTACGTGGCCGTCTATCACTCGCAGATTCCCGAGGCCGTCCTGCCCGTCCGCTCCGCCCGCCCGATGGACGCCGCCATCCTCTCCCCCATGCGCGGCATGTTCGCCTACTCCGGCGCCCAGCGGGTGTTCATCGACATGGTCAACAACGCCGGCATCCAGTCGGTCATCATGGACTCCGGCCACGCCGGATTCTCCCGCACCTCGGACCGGCGCGCCCCCCACAATGTGCTGGGCAACCCGGAGACGTTCCTGAGCCTGGCGCGCGCCGACCGTGAGGTCCCCCCGCCCCCGCAGTTCGTCTTCGCCTGCGGTACCGGCCAGTCTGACGCCATCCTGAGCGGCTCCCCGGTGACCACCCTCGACGTGACCATGTCCCAGGCCCAGAACTCCGTGTGGGACTGGGACGAGGAGACCAGCCAGTTCCTGCTGTCCAACGGCACCCGCCCCGCGGTCTCGACGACCGATGCCCGCCTGGCCGCCACCAACGTGGTGCTGCTGGAGGTGTCGATCGGGGAGCGCTACGGCGTGCCCGAGACTCTGCTCGCCAACCGCGAGGGTCGCGCCATCATCGCCGCCGGTGGCCGCTACATTGAGGCCACCTGGTCCAAGGGCGACTTCGCCGACCTGATCATCTTGACCAGGGCCGATGGCGAAGAGGTGCGGCTCGAGCCTGGCAACACCTGGATCAACCTGGTCCCCACCTCCGGCGGCTGGGAGCTGAGTTAGCCCACTCCGTCACCCCGAAGCCCCAGTTGCTCCTCCCCCGCTTCAGTGAACGTAGTGGTTTCACCCGCTATCGCGCGAGATGACGGGTGAAACCACTACACTCGCACGGAAGAGAGACATCATGACCAGCTGCGGAGGGCCCCCTCTTCGGCTCTAGCGGCCCCTAACAGGGGTGGGGATACGGGCTCCAGTCCGGTTCGCGGCGCTGCAGGAAGGCATCGCGACCCTCCTGGGCCTCCGCGGTGCGGTAGGCCAGGCGGGTGGCCTCCCCGGCGAACACCTGCTGGCCGGCCAGGCCGTCATCGGCCAGGTTGAAGGCGAACTTCAGCATGCGAATCGCCTGCGGTGACTTGGTGGCGATGATGGCGGCGTACTCGCGCCCGAGCGCCTCCAGGCGGTCATGGTCGGCAACCTCATTGACGGCACCCCACCGTTCGGCCGTCTCGGCGTCGTACGGACGGGCAAGAAAAAAGATCTCGCGGGCGCGCTTTTGCCCCACCTGCCGGGCAAGCAGCGCCGAACCGTAGCCGCCATCGAAGGAGCCAACGTTGGCGTCCACCTGCATGAAGCGGGCGTGCTGCCGGCAGGCGATGGACAGGTCGCAGACCACGTGCAGGGAATGGCCGCCGCCGGTGCACCAGCCGTCAACCAGGGCGATCACCACCTTCGGCATCGTGCGGATCAGCCGCTGCACCTCCAGGATGTGCAGGCGGCCGGGGGTGTCGCCGTCGTACTGATAGCCGTCGGCGCCGCGCACCCGCTGGTCGCCGCCGGAAGAGAACGCCCAGCCGCCGTCCTTGGGGCTCGGCCCATTGCCGGTCAGGAGCACCACCCCCACATCCGGCGTCAGGCGGGCGTGGTCGAACGCGCGGTACAGCGCATCGACCGTCTGCGGGCGAAAGGCGTTGCGGACGCCTGGCCGGTTGAAGGCGATCCGCACCACCGGCAGGTCCGTGCCCTCCCCGCCTCCCTCCGCCGGGCGGTCGACCCCGCGGTGGTAGGTCACGTCGGGGTCCGTGAAGCCGGGCACCGGCCGCCAGCGCGTCGGGTCGAAGGTCTCAGAGACAAGAGGCGCACTCACGCGCCCACCTTAACCGCCCAGGCTGCTCATCGGGCGACCCGGCTCCGCGCGCGCCCGGCCGGGTGGGTAGGTTGTGCCCATGCACCTGGCGTACTCCACCCCGTTGCGCACCGGCTTTCGGGGCCTGACCGCGCGCTACGGCCTGCTGCTGCAGGGGGCGCGCGGCTGGGGCGACTTCTGCCCCTTTGCCGATTACGACGACGATGCTGCCGTCCCCTGGTTGCTGGCCGCCCGCGAGGCGGCGGAGGAGGGCTGGCCCGCCCCGGTCCGCGACCTGGTGCCGGTCAACGTGACCATCCCCGCCGTGGGTCCAAGCCAGGCGCGCGCCCTGGTGCTCGCCGGGGCCGGCTGCTCCACCGCCAAGGTCAAGGTCGCCCAGCTGACGGCCGGCCGACCGGAGTCGCTGACCGCAGAGGTGGCGCGGGTCGAGGCGGTGGCCGAGGCCCTGGAAGAGTTGCACGGAAGTGGCAACTGGCGAATCCGCCTGGACGTCAACGGGGCCTGGAGTGTGCCCCAGGCGCTGCGACACCTGTTCGAGCTGCATGCGGCCGCCGGATCCCTGGAATACGTTGAGCAGCCGTGCGCCACCGTCGACGAGCTTGCCGAACTCCGCCTGGAACTGGCCCGCAGCGGGCTGCCGGTGCTGGTGGCCGCCGATGAGTCGATCCGGCTGGCTGCCGACCCCCTGCTCGTGGCGTCCCGCCGGGCCGCCGATGTGGTGGTCTTGAAGGTGGCCCCGCTGGGCGGTGTCCGGGCCTGCCTGCAACTGGCCGAACGGCTTGGGCTGCCGGTGGTGGTCTCCTCGGCCCTGGAGTCGTCGCTTGGCCTGGCCGCCGGGCTGGCCCTGGCCGGGGCACTGCCGGAGCTGCCGTTTGCGTGTGGGCTGGCCACGTCGCAACTCTTGATCAACGATGTCATCGCCAATCCCCTGCTCCCGACGGAAGGACACCTGCCGGTGCTGCCCGCCGACCACCCCCGCCTGGCCCCGGCACCGGGAAGTCCCGCCCTGCAGGGGATTCCCGCAGGGCTGACGCGAACCTGGCAGGAGCGGCTGGCGCGGGTGGGCGCGCTGGCGGGTTCCCCCTTCGGGGCCGAGCGAGGGGGCGCGACGTGATGGGCGCCGCCGACGCCATCGACCCCGCCACCCTGCCGTGGGCCGATAGCGCACCGCCGGACGACTGCCTGCTGCCGGGCAACGACACTGCGCCGGATAACGACACTGTGCCGGACAACGGCCCCCTACCGGCGAGCGGCCCCCCAGAGACCAACAGCACTGCGCAGCCGCCAGCGGTGGCGGCCGCCGCCACCCTGCTGGCCGCCCTGAGCCGGCACGGAGTGCGGCAGGTGGTGCTCTGCCCCGGCTCGCGTTCGGCGCCACTCGCCTACGCGGCGGTGCGGCTCGCCGCGCGAGGAGAGGTGAGCCTGCATGTTCGCATTGATGAGCGCTCGGCCGGTTTCCTGGCGCTCGGGCTGGCGAAGGCCACCGGAGAGCCGGCGGCGGTGATCACCACCTCCGGCACCGCCGT
>WRIF01000191.1 GCA_009782865.1 Promicromonosporaceae bacterium | reverse complement strand
CAGATGGGCCAGCTGCGGCTTGAGCAGCAGGGCCATCGAGTAGCCGATGCAGGCGGCGATCAGGGAGACCAGGGGGGCGGCGAGGGCCAGCCACGGGCTGAGTGACAGCGGGGCGTCAAAGCGCCACTGTCCGGCGAGGATACCGAGCACGGTCCCCGGCAGCGCGATCAGCGTCCACATGAGGAGGTCGGCGGCGAGGAAGCCCCACCGTGGGACGGGCAGGGTGCGCATCCAGCCGAGCGAGCCTTCGAGCTTGGACTGGGAGACCGCCTGCGGGGCCATCACCAGGCCGACGGTGATCAGGGTGACGGTCGGGGCGCCGGTGACGAGGAAGGCGGCGACCTCCGGGGGTGGGTCTCCGATGAGCAGGCCGAACCCGAAGATGGTGGTGGCCGAGAGTAGCGCCTGCACGATGATCATGAAGACCAACATGTCGGCCAGGCGGCGGAACTGCCACTGGATCAGCAGGCCGATCTGGGCCAGGGTGCCGGCGCGGCCTCGCGGGTTGGCGGTGAGGGTGTTGGCGGCGAGGGTGGGTGAGGGGGGGGCGGTAGTCATGGGAATCCTTGGGTCGACGTGGGGCGAAAGTGTTCGGGGGGCGAAATGGGATGGCGGTCAGGCGACCGGCTGCGCCTCGGGCAGGGCGGCGGTGGTCACGTCTTCGAGTCCGAGCAGGTAGTCGGCGTCCTCTGGGGAGGTGGTCTCGCCGTCGCCCACCAGGTTGATGTAGACGGATTCGAGGTTGTCGCCCTCGTGGCGTTCGACGAGTTCGCGAGGGGTGCCGCGGGTGACGACGCGGCCTTCGTCGAGGAGCACCACGTAGTCGACCACGTGCTCGGCCTCGTGGATGTTGTGGGTGACCAGCAGGATCGCGGCGCCGTCGTCTGCGATGCGGCGGATTTCTTGCCACAGGAGGCGGCGCCGCACCGGGTCTACATCGTTGGTGGGTTCGTCGAGTACCACGAGCTTGCCGGGGGCGACGACGGCCATGGCGAAGGCGGTCAGCCGCGCCACCCCGCCGGATACCTTCTCGGTGTTCTTGTCGGCCCAGGGGTCGAGCTTGAGCGCGTCGAGGAGGTAGGCCGCCCGGGCGATGGACTCGCGCTTGGTCAGCCCGCGCAGGCGTCCCACCAGCTCGATGGCCTTGCGGGGGGTGAGTCCGGTGATCGGGGCGTTGGTCTGCGCCTGAACCGAGGCCAGCGTGCGGGCGATGGCGGCCTCCTCGACGGCGTTCACGCCGTCGAGCATGACGGTGCCGGCGTCGGGGAGGGTCAGCCCGATCACCTGGTTGACGAGGGTGGTCTTGCCGGCGCCGTTGTGGCCGAGCAGGCAGACCACCTGGCCGGCGTGGGCGGTGAGGTCGACGTCGATGTTGGCGTGGACGGCCGAGCCGTTCTTGCCGAACGTCTTGTTTAGGCCGGTGATGGTGAGGACCGCTGTGGTCATCGTGGGGCTCCAATCGGGGAGGTACTGGTCGGTATGTGAAGGACGCTATCGTCCGCCCCGAGCGCACGACAAACCGAGCGGTATTTTCGTCGGTTCACTGTCGCATTCTGATCGGTATTCAAGTCCCAAGCGGAACGATGTACTGGTTGGTATGTAGAATCGGGGTATGGCAAGCAGCAGTGGCTCCATCAAGGATGCGATCAACGCCCTCACCTCCGCGTTGAGTACGGCCTCGGTCGAGGTGCGCCGCGAGGTGGCCGCAGAGTTCAGTGCCGCCTCCGCGGAGATTCGCGACGACCTGCGCGAGGCGGGCGCGGACCTGCGGGCGGCCGGACGTGAGATGGGCGCCGAACTCAGGGCGAGCGTGGTCCGCGACGACGAGCCGCGCCGCACCGCCCGCCAGGTGCGGGCCGAGCAGACGCGCTCCGATCTCATCGCGGCCGCGGTCAAGGTCTTCAGTGAGCGCGGCTACGAGGGCGCCTCGGTTGCCGAGATCGCCAAGGCGGCCGGCTACACCAAGGGGGCCCTCTACGCCCACTTTGAGACCAAGGAAGACTTGCTGATCGCCGCCGTCGTCAAGGTGGGGTCCGGTGACGAGGTGCCAATGGTTCCGCCTGCCCCATCGGCGATCACCGATCACCAAATCCTGCTGGGGGTCGAGGCCTACCTGTACGTGCTCCGCCACCCTGGCAAGCGGCCAGACCTGGAGGCGATGACCTCGCAGAACCTCGGCTGGATCGCCGAGGTGGTCCAGCGCGAACGCCTGGGGGACGAGGCGGCGGGCAACCCGAGCAAGGGGGACTGGTTTGCCGCCCTGGCCTTCTGGGGGCTGCCCGTCCTGGGGGCGCTGGCCGGCCCATGGCTGGGCCCAGCCCTCGACTGGGACGAGGGCGTCGCCTGGCTAATCGGCCTACTGGAGAACATGCCGCCAGACGACCCGATGTTCACTGCAGACGGCCCCCCGGGCCCCTCCAACCTGCCGCCGGCGGAGGTGTTCACGGGCGAGCCGGGCTCCCGTGAATCCCCGGGCGGCCTGCCGGGCTGAGGCGAGCCCGCCGTTAGGCCCGCACCGTGTCCGGGGCGGCCGGGCAGATGCGTAGACTCGCGCCCGTGAAGATACTGCTCGTTGTCGATCAGTTCGACCTGGCCTCGAATGGCACCGCCATTTCGACGCGACGGTTTGCCGTCGAGCTGCAGCGTCGCGGCAACGAGGTGCGCGTGCTCACCACCGCCTCCGACGCCCCGCCCGCGGAGTTGGAGGCCCAGGACGGCATCCGGCGCTACCTCGTGCCGCAGCTGTCCCTCCCCGGGGTCAACGGCATCATCCGCAAGCAGCAGGTCACGCTCGGCCGGCCGGTAAGGCCCATCATTGTCGAGGCCGTCCAGTGGGCCGAGGTGGTGCACGTGACCACCCCGTTCTGGCTGGGGCCCGCCGCGGGCAAGGCGGCCCGCGAACTGGGCGTGCCGGCCACCGGCGCCTTCCACTGCCAGGCAGAGAACATCACCTACAACCTGGGGATGGGCCGCTTCGCCCCGGCCAACTGGCTGGTCTACGCCATCCAGAAGCGCATCTGGGACAAGTTTGGGCATGTCCACTGCCCATCGTCGTTCATCGCCGGTGAACTGCGGCGCAATCGCTACCGCTCCAAGCTGCACGTCGTCTCCAATGGCGTCGGTCCGGACTTCATCTACCGCAAGCTGCCGAAGTCGCCCGAGCTGGACGGCTCGTTTGTGATCACCATGATCGGGCGCCTCAGCCCCGAAAAGCGGCAGGACGTGCTGATCGAGGCGGTAAAGCGTTCCAGGTACTCGGACCGGATCCAGATCATGCTCGCCGGCACCGGTCCGCGCCGCGAGCGGCTGGCCAAGCGGGGTGCCTCCCTGGCCCGGCCCCCGATCATCGACTTCTACTCCGAGCAGCGCCTGCAGCAGGTGCTGGCCATGAGCGACCTGTACGTCCACGCCTCCGACATCGAGATCGAGGCGATCTCTTGCATCGAGGCCTTCGCCTCCGGCCTGGTCCCGGTGATCGCCAACTCGAAGAAGTCCGCGACCCCGCAGTTCGCCCTCGACGAGCGCTCGCTGTTCGCGGCGGGCAAGCCCGCCGACCTGGCCGCGAAGATCGACTACTGGATCGAGAACTCGGGCGAGCGGCGGCGCATGGAGGCGCGGTACGCGGAGGCGGGTCTCGCCTACGGCCTGGGGCGCTGCGTCGAGCAGATCGAGAACATGTTCCGCGAGGCCATCTCCGATGGATAGGATCCCCGGCGGCCCGTTCTACTTCGCGGTGGCCTGGGGGTTGCGGCCGGTGACACGGGCCTGGTTCGGGTTGAAGGTGGTGGGGCGGGAGAACCTGGCGGGCCTGCCGCCGCGCGGCCGTGGCGTGATCACGGTGTCCAACCATGTGGCGGGCCTCGACTCGGTGATGGTCGCCGGGCAGTTGCTGCCACGCCGCTGCGCCTTCACCGCTCAGCCGCAGAACTTCCAGCTGCCGGTGGCCGGCCGGCTCGTGGCGGCCCTCGGGTGCCTCGCCACCCCGCGCCGGGGCGACGAGGGGGACGCCGCTCGCTTCCTGGCGGAGGTTGGCGACCGCCTTTCTCGCGGCTGGGCGGTGCACTATTTCCCGGAGGGCCACCTGGTGCCGTACTGCCGACAGGTGCGGGAGTTTCGCCCCGGTGCCTTCAATGCCGCCGTCCGCTTTCAGGCCCCGGTGCTGCCCCTGCGCTTCACCTGGGAGGAACCCGGGCCGATCCGCAGGCTGCTGCGCCGCCGCCCGCGGGCCGTGCTCCACATCCTGCCGCCACAGCACCCGGCGGGGGAGGGTCGCGCGGACGCCCTGGAGCTGATGGAGCGCACCCGCCGGCTGCTAGTCGAGGCCGCCTAGCCCGGACCTGCGTCTGC
>WRIF01000190.1 GCA_009782865.1 Promicromonosporaceae bacterium | reverse complement strand
GTCCCCGTCATGGCGGCCGTGCGCGGGGCGGTCGAGCCGATCATCGTCCAGTCCCTGAGCCAATGCGCCGAGGTGACGCTGACCAGGCGCTGCTCCGACGCGGTCGAACTCCTGGCCTGTGCCGCCGCCGGGGTGGCGCAGGTGGCGCTGCTCTCCGCCGACTTCCGCGGGATCAGCCTCGATCTCATGGCGAGCCTGCGCGCCAGCCAGGTGGGCATCATCATGGTCGCCCCTTCGAGCCAGGAGGCCTCACCCCTGGCCGCCCACGCCGACCTGACCATCGACGACGAGGACGCCGCAGACCCTGCCGCCCTGGCGACGGCCATCGGCCAGGGGGCCACCACCGCCGTCACGCCCGCGGCGGCCGAGGGGCACGCCGACAACCGGGCGCCGCAGGGCAGGGGACGGGTGATCACCGTCTGGGGGCCCGGCGGCTCACCGGGCCGCAGCACCATGGCGCTCGAGATCGCCGCCGCCCTTGCCGGAATGCCCCCCGCCGAACCGCCGTCTGCCCCCAGGCGCCCAGACGGGGGCCGCCACCGTCATGACCCCTCCCGGCGCCGCGGGCGGCGGCCAAGGGCTGCCGGGCGGCCGAAGCCGACCCCGCGGGCAGGCCCCGAGTCGGTCTTACTGATCGATGCCGACACCTACCAGGCGTCCCTCGCCTTCCGGCTGGGCCTGCTGGACGAGTCATCGGGCCTGGCGGCCGCCTGCCGAGAGGCCGGACGCGGCGCGCTGACCCCGTCCGGACTGCGCTCCCTGGCCGCCCTGCTCACCCCCGACCTGGCGCTGTTGACCGGCCTGACCCGCGCCGTCCGCTGGCCGGAGGTCTCCGCCGTCGACCTGGAAGAGGTCTGCGCCCAGGCGCGGCACACGGTCGAGTGGACGGTGATAGACGTGGCGGCGCCCCTTGAGGCCGACGAGGCCTTGCTGTACGACACCGCCGCGCCCTGCCGCAACGCCGCCACCCGCACGGCCCTCGTCCAGGCCGACCACCTGGTCTTGGTCGGCGGGGCCGATCCGCTGGGCCTGGTCCGGCTGGTCAAGGCGCTGGCAGACCTGGGGGAGGCAGCCGTCGGGCAGGGGCCACCCGCCGTCGTCGTCCTCAATCGTGCCTGCGCTGCCCACCGGCTCCCGCGGGCCGCCATGCAAGAACTATGGCGCTACTGCGGCATCGGGCCCGAGCAGATCGTGATGGTTCCCGATGCCGGGCCGCGGCAGGCGGCTGCGGTGATGGCCGGACGCCCCCTGGTGGCCGCGGCGCGCGACACCCCGGCGGCGCTTGCCTGCCGCGAGGTCGCTGAGCGGCTGCGCGCCGGGCGGTAGGATGCGGCCCATGTCTTGCCAAACCCGCGGCGACCTGCTGCGTCTGTCCCAACTGTTCCTGCGCACCCTGCGCGAGGACCCGGTCGAGGCGGAGGTCGCCTCCCACAAGCTGCTGATGCGGGCTGGGTACATTAGGCGCGCCGCCCCGGGCATCTACTCGTGGCTGCCCCTCGGCCTGCGCGTGCTGCGCAAGATCGAACGCATAGTCCGCGAGGAGATGGAGGCCGCCGGCGGCCAGGAGGTCCACTTCCCGGCCCTGCTGCCCAAGGAACCCTACGAGGCCACCGGGCGCTGGGGCGAGTACGGGCCCGGCCTGTTCCGCCTGCAGGACAGGCGCGGCTCCGACTACCTGCTGGCCCCCACGCACGAAGAGATGTTTACGCTCCTGGTCAAGGACCTCTACTCCTCGTACAAGGACCTGCCCCTGACCCTGTTCCAGATCCAGACCAAGTACCGCGACGAAGCGCGCCCCCGCGCCGGCCTGATCCGGGGCCGCGAGTTCGTGATGAAGGACTCCTACACCTTCGACGTCGACGACGCCGGGCTGGACGCCTCCTACCAGAACCAGCGCGATGCCTACGAACGCATCTTCACCCGCCTGGGCCTCGAATACGTGATCTGCGCGGCCGTCGCCGGCGCGATGGGCGGCTCCCGCTCCGAGGAGTTCCTCTCCCCGTCCCCGATTGGGGAAGACACGTTTGTGCGCTCCGCCGGCGGATACGCCGCCAACGCCGAGGCCGTCACCACCCCCGTGCCCCCGGCGATTGCCTACGACGACGTCCCCGCCCGCGTGGTCCCCACCCCCAACTCGGAGACCATCGAGGCCCTGGTCGCCTGCCTGGAGGAGACCCTGCCGCGGGCGCAGGGCGCCGCCTGGACCGCCGCCGACACCCTGAAGCATGTGGTGTTCACGCTCACCGAGCCCACCGGCGAGAAGTCGCTGCTGGTGGTCGGCCTGCCCGGCGACCGCGAAATCGACGAAAAGCGCCTGGAGGCCGCCGTCGCCCCCGCCACCGCCACCCCCGCCACCGAGGAAGACTTCAAGGCCAACCCGCAGCTGGTGCGCGGCTACCTGGGCCCGGGCGTCATCGGACCGCAGGGGCCGCAGGTCGCAGCGAGCGGCGCCGAACAGGCGGGCGCGGAGACCACCTCGGTGATCCGTTACCTCGTGGACCCGCGCGTGGTGGACGGCACCTCCTGGGTGACCGGCGCCAACGCCCCCGGCGAGCATGTGGTGGGCCTGGTGATGGGCCGCGACTTCCGGGCCGACGGCACCATCGAGGCCGCCGAGGTGCGCCAGGGCGATCCCGCCCCGGACGGCTCCGGCCCCCTCGAACTGGCCCGCGGCATCGAGATTGGCCACATCTTCCAGCTGGGCCGCAAGTACGCCGACGCCCTGGAACTGAAGGTCCTCGACCAAAACGGCAAGGCGGTGGTGGTCACCATGGGCTCCTACGGCATCGGCGTCACCCGCGTCCTGGCGGCCCTCGCCGAGGCCAACCACGACGACCGCGGCCTCGCCTGGCCCGCCCAGGTGGCCCCCGCCCACGTCCACATCGTGGCCACCGGCAAGGGAGCGGAAGTCTTCGAGGCCGCCGCGACCCTGGCCGAGGAGCTGGTTGCCGCCGGTGTCGAGGTCATCTACGACGACCGCGCCAAGGTCAGCCCCGGCGTGAAGTTTGCCGATGCCGAGCTGCTGGGCGTGCCGCTGCTGCTCGTGGTGGGTCGCGGGCTGGCCGACGGAGTGGTGGAACTGCGTCCCCGGGCCGGTGAGGCGTCGACCCTGCCGGTGGCCGAGGCCGCCGCCGCCGCGATCAAGGCCGTGGAGGAACTGCTCGCCTAGTGGTCTCAGGGCAGGGGAGGCCGCAGGGCTCCTAAAGCTATCAGGGCGCCTCGGCCGGGAGCCCGTCGGCCAGTTCCGGCATCCCCGGGAAGGGGTGAGGGGGGTGGCCGAGGCCGTCGGCCGTGTGGACCGCCTCGCTCAGCAGGTCAATGAACAGCAGGCGCGACCCAGGCTCACTGCGCGAGACGAGCGTGGTGTAGTTCTCGATCATCGTGGAGGCCCCTACTAGAACCAACTCGTCTGCCTCCAGGTAGCGGGGCACCTGGTAGGCCAGCGCCCGCGGATCGCCCGGCGTGCCGGCTAGGCCCCCCAGGCGAGCCCAGGCGGCCGCCCGCCTGCCATGGTGGTCGGCCTGACGCAAGACGTCCGCGCGCTCCTCAACGGGCATCGAGGCCGCGAGCACCTCTAGCGCCCACCGAATCGAATCCTCGGAGATCACCAGCGGCACAAAGTCCCCCGGAGATAGCCCTCCCGGCACCGGATCGACCTCGTCCGCCTCCTCTGCCGTCGCCGCGGCCTGGGCGGCGGCTAGGTCTTCTTCCTCGACCGGAGCCTCCGTGGGGAGCGGTTCCGGAATCTGCACCGGGGGCCGGTGCGGCAGCTCGAGGCGGGCCAGCGCTGCCAGCCGGGTGGCGGACAGCTCCTGCGAGGCAGAGATGGACGTCAATAGCCGGGCCATGCCCGCATCGGCGGCGTTGTTGGCGGCCGTCCGATTGCGGCTGGCGGCATCGTTCAGCGCCCCGATCACGTCGGTAGCCGTTGCCATGGCCGGGGTCGGGTAGGGCTCAGCGCCAGGGGCAAGTAGATCCGGCTCCGGCTCGACGCCCGAGACGTAGACGCCGCCGAGGGCTTCGACATGGGCGGCGGAGAAGGCGATGATCTGTTCTAGTTCGGCGACCATCGGGGCGCGCTGCACGTAGCGGCCCAGCGCCGACTGGGCGGCCTCGGTGACCTCTAGGGCGTCGTACACGGCAGTGCGACGGAGCATCTCCGCCACATCCGGGACCGGCTCCGAGGCGGGGGCGGTCTCCAGGCGCAGGCGACAGCCGCCGAGCAGGCTGACGCCTACCGCCAGGGCACACAGGGCGGCGAAGGTGCGGGCAAGGCGTCTAGACATCGCGGCCTATCATCCCACTACCGGACGCAGGTCTGGCAGGCGGCGACCGCCGGTGGGGGCAACCTGGGCGCACGGAGGGTGCGAGCATTGCCCTCGGGACGGTAATCT
>WRIF01000189.1 GCA_009782865.1 Promicromonosporaceae bacterium | reverse complement strand
GTAGCCTCCGGGTCGGCGGCGGCGGGCGCCTCGACCTCCTGGGCGGGATCGGCAGTGGTCGCGTCCGTGGCCGCCGCCGGTTCGGTCACCGGGTCAGCGGCGGGGGTCTCAACGACCGGCGCCGGATCCACGGTGGGTTCCTCGATCGATGCTACGGCGGTGGTGGGCTGGTCGGTCATTGGACTTCTACTCCTGTGATTGTGACCGGGATGGCTGGCTGCCCGTCTGGGCCACCGCCTTCCACCCCTGCGTCAGCGACTGCCTGGACGATGTCCAAGCCTGATGTGATCCGCCCGAAGACGGTGTAACCGCCCGCCATGTCTGACGGGATGAACGAGTCTTCCCAGACGAGGAAGAACTGAGAGCCCATGGAGTGGCCGTCACCGCCGCGACGAGCCATGGCCAGGGTGCCGACAGGGTAGAAGTCATCGGCCGGTGCGTTTTCGATGGGACCAAAACTGTACTCGGGTCCGCCCATGCCGGTGCCGGTGGGATCGCCGCACTGCAACACGAAGATGCCAGCGGTGGTCAGGCGATGGCAGGGGCTCTGATTGAAGAAGCCGGCCTGCGCGAGATGGATGAATGAGGCGACCGCCTGCGGCGCCTCGGCGCCATAGAGTTCCAGATCGATCGGCCCGACCGACGTCTGAATGGTGGCCGTCCAGGTACGCCCCTCGGCCAGGGCCGGGTCAGGAGCCTCCGGGCCGGTAGCGACAGGCTCGTTGGGCGCCTCGGCGGGGGCGGTGGGCTGTTCCGGGGGAGCCGTGTTCTCGTCTTCGGGGAAGCCGACAACCCCTGAGGTGTCGGGCCCAGCGGTGTGGTTGCCGCCGCCGGTGGCGATGGCAATGATCACGCCGGCCGCCACCCCCAACAACATGGCGCCCGCCACCACCAGGGCGATCACGCGATGGCGCCGCTGCCTGCGAGCCTGCGCGGCTTGATAGGCGGCCTCGCGGCGCGCCTCCTTCTGACGGGCGATGTCGCGCTTGTTCGCAGCCACACCCTGGCCTCTCTAGATCGAGGGCGCCCTGATAAGCACCCAAACCGTCGAACATTCTAGGTGCCAATCGGGCCGGGCTACGTTTTGGGCGGGCTGTCAGGCCCTATCTTTAGGCGCATGCAGACACACGTCTTGGTGGCACCGGTGTTTCAGACCAACTGCGTGGTGGTGGCCGCGGGCGATGGCGCGGCCGGAGCCGATGCGGTGATTGTCGATGCGGGCGGGGCGGTGGCGCCCGCGGTGCGCGCCCTGATCGCCGAGCGGGGTTATGTGGTGCGCGCCGTCCTGGCCACGCATGGGCACGCCGATCACACCTGGGATGCCGCCGCCCTGTGCGCGGAGTACGGCGCGGCCTTCCACCTGCACTCCCGCGATGAGTACCGGCTGGCCGACCCCCTAGGCACCCTGGGGCTCGGCGGTCACCTCCTGGCCGAGATGGTTGCCAGCGGCCTGCGGCAGAACCTGGCGGCGGTCGGCCTTGACCTGGACGGCTACCGGATTCCCGCCCCGGTGCGGGCCTTCGAGGACGGCGCCGTCCTGGAGTTTGGCGGACTCCGGTTGACCGCGATCTCTGCGCCGGGGCATACCGAGGGCTCCACGCTCTACGCCTGCCAGGACGGGGCCGAGCCGACCGGGCGGGTCCTCCTGACCGGCGACGTGCTGTTCGCCGGGGGAATCGGTCGCACGGATCTACCGGGGGGCGATCCGGCCGCGATGGCGGCAACCCTGCGCGACGTCGCCGGCTCCCTCGACCCGCGCCTGCCCGTCATCCCTGGCCACGGCCCGAGCACCACGATTGGCCGGGAACTCGCCGGGAACCCCTACCTGGGCTAGGGGACGGCAGGTGCCACGGTGGGCAGCAGGTCCTCCGCGCCCGGGGTCCACGAGGCGGGATCGGCCTCGACCTGCACGCCGGAGCGGATGTCCTTGACCTGATCGGGGGAGGCCGGGCCGTCGTCGCCCGGGAACCAGACGAAGGGAATGCCGCGCCGGGCGGCAAACTGAATCTGCTTGCCAAACTTGGCGGCCTGCGGGGCCACATCGGTGGGAATGCCCCGGGCCCGCAGGGCGGCGGCGACCTCGGTGGAGGCGCCCCGCGTCTCCTCGGAGGTGACCGCCACCAGCACACAGGTGGGAACCTCTCGCGTGGGCCGGACGAGTTCGGCAGACAGCAGGCGGCTGACCAGG
Organism: Promicromonosporaceae bacterium; assembly: GCA_009782865.1. Taxonomy (GTDB): domain Bacteria; phylum Actinomycetota; class Actinomycetes; order Actinomycetales; family Cellulomonadaceae; genus Xylanimonas. The sequence goes on along the minus strand of WRIF01000189.1, from coordinate 2,208 downwards.
CGCGAGACTCCGATGGACAGGCCAACGCCGGGGAAGGTGCGCCTCCCGTCGGTGGCGAGCGCATCGTAGCGGCCGCCGGAGCAGATTGAGCCGAGGGACTCGTGCCCGAGGAGGGTGGTCTCGTAGACGGTGCCCGTGTAGTAGTCGAGGCCGCGGGCGATCTTGAGGTCCGCCACGATTACCCCTGGGGCGCGCCTGACCGCCTCCTGCAGCAAGGTGGCCAACTCTGCCAGGCCTTCCTCTAGCAGCCCGGCGCCGGGGATGTGGTTGGCGGCGGCCAGGTGGCGCACTCGGTCGATCACGGTCAGGTCGTCACCGTTGATGGCAGCCAGGGCCAGGCAGGCGGCGGCCTGCTCGTCGGTGGCCCCGCACTCGGTGACCAACGCCGCGGCAACCTGCTCGGCGCCAATCTTGTCCAGCTTGTCGAGATTGCGCAGCACGCCCTCGACGTCGTCGAGGCCAAGGCCGCGATAGAAGCCCTCGGCCACCTTGCGGTTGTTGACCGAGATGCGCACCGGCGGTACGCCCAGGCCCCGCAGTTCCTCGAAGGCGGCGGCCATGACCAGCGGCGCCTCCACCTCGAAGTGGAACGGGAGAGAGCCGTCACCGATCACATCGATGTCGGCCTGCGTGAACTCACGAAAGCGCCCATCCTGTGGGCGTTCGCCCCGCCACACCTGCTGGATCTGGTAGCGCTTGAACGGGAACGGCAGCTGCCCGGCGTTTTCGAGCACGTAGCGTGCCAAGGGCACGGTCAGGTCGAAGTGGAGGCCGAGCTGCTTGTCCGAGGAGCGGCGGGAAGGCGCACCGGCGTCGGCAGGGGCCTCGCCCTGTTCCTGCAGGCGCGACAGGACATAGACCTCCTTGGAAGTATCACCCTTGCGCAGCAGTTGGGTCAGGGGTTCCACCGCCCGCGTCTGAATCCCGACAAACCCGTGCAGCTCGAAGGTGCGGCGAAGGATGTCGAGCACGGCCTGCTCGACGAGGCGACCGGCGGGCAGCCATTCAGGGAAGCCGGACAAGGGGGCGATCTTTGGCATTGGGCAATTGTGGCAGATCGCGGACGTGACGTGGCGGGACGAGCCGGCCAGAGCCGCGCCGTCTGGCCTGGGAGCACCGAAGGCGACGCCAAAACGACGAGGCGCCGCCGTTCGCGTTGAACGGCGGCGCCTCGCGGTAGTCGGCTAGACGATCGAACCGATGGCCTCGACCTTGACGAGTTCCGGGACATGCCCGGCGTCAAAGTCGAGCCCCTCCGATTCCGGGTGCCGTCGCTGGCCCCGCTTGGCGACCAACACCCAGACGGCCATGCACAGGGCCTGGATCGAGTAGAGACCGCAGAGCACCCAGAACAGGCCGGTGCGGCCCCAGTCGGTGCGGTAGAAGACGAAACTGGAGATCTGGTTGCCCGCCAGCCCGGCAAAGGCCCAGGCGGTGAGCATCAGGCCCTGGATGGTCGACAGGTGCCGCATGCCCCAGTTCTGCCGCAGGATCTCGGGGTTGCAGGCGAAGCCCACCCCAAACATGAACTGGATGGTGAAGACCAGGGCGAACGAGGTCCAGATCGACCAGGATTCCCCGGCCGTGAACGCGGCGATGGCGGTGATCGCGATGGAGGTGGCGATCATCATGTAGTACGGGGTGTGCTTCTTGCGCATGTAGTCCTGGAAGTAGCCCAAGACGATGCGGCCCAGCAGGTTGGCGGTGGCGGTACTCATCACCAGGAGCAGCCAGTTCGGGAACAACTGCCCGTAGCCACCGGCGATCTCGATCACCTGGAGGGGACGCACACAGGTGAAGTAGGCGGCGTGCTGGGCACTCCACTCGGTCAGGGGGAAGATCACCCCATCCGTGGCCCCCGGGCAGACGAAGTGGCCCCCCGAATAGTAGATCTGCCGCTCATGGGAGATCAGGGAGAGGCCACCGGTGATGTTGATGAACAGCACCAGCCACAGGAAGATGAACTTCGGGGTGCGCAGCAGGCGGAAGGTCTTGACGTCGTCGACCGCCCCGGCGGCGGCGTCGGCGGCCAGGTCCTCGGCCGACATCTCAGGGCGATGCAGGAGCAGCGCCCCGATCACCAGGCAGATGCCGTAGATGACGGTCAGGGCGTAGAACACCTGGTAGGGCGTCAGGCCGGAGTCCAGCAGCCACTGGATGACGGGGTTGCCGATCACGCCAGCCAACCCGAAGGCGGTGATCGACATG
>WRIF01000188.1 GCA_009782865.1 Promicromonosporaceae bacterium | reverse complement strand
TGCTCGGGGTGGTGATCGACGGCTGCCCGATCAGCGCCGGCCTGATCTCCTCCGTCCTCGACGACGTCGAGTTCGCCCCCACCAAGGGCAGTTATTCCGCTCACACCGACTGGCTGGACACCCATCGGGCGGGCTACGTTTCCGCCGACCGCCGCCTGCTGCACGAGCCCGTCTCGGTCAAGACCGTCGCCCGCGGCTCCGTCCGGGAGGTGCTGGTCGCCAACGGCGACTGGGTGGACGCGGGCGACCCCCTGGTGGAACTGGTCTCGCCCGGGGTGGGCATCCACCTGGTGGCGGCCCCCCTGGCGGGCACCGTCTCCGGCCTGGTGGTGGGAACCGGCGACCAGCTCTCCAAGCGCGTGGAGGTCTGCGAGCTGGTGCTGCAACACTGACGGGCCACCGCACCGCCGGTCGGTGAGGGTCAATGTGCGCCCGCCGCGGCGGATTCGCGTTGCTTGCGGCCCGATGGCCTGCGGTTTGTCCGGCGAGGGCGCCCGATTCCCACTACCCTTATGGGCATGACGCGCGCCTACCAGCTCAATGACCCGCAGACCGACCCCTTCGAGGTGGCCAAGGCCGCCGCGGCGTTCATCGCCACAGAGACCGGCGTCCCTCGGCACGACGTCGCCGTCACCCTGGGCTCCGGCTGGGGCGGCGCCGCCGAACTGATGGGCGAGGTGGTCGCAGAGATTCCCTCGGCCGACATCCCCGGCTTCGCCAAGCCGGCGGTGGCCGGCCACGTCGCCACCACCCGTTCGATCAAGGTGACCAAGGACGACGGCGCCACGGCCCACGTCCTGGTGCTGGGTTCTCGCACCCACTACTACGAGGGTCACGGGGTTCGTCCGGTGGCCCATGGCGTCCGCACGGCCGCCGCCTGCGGCGTGAAGGCGATGGTGTTGACCAATGGCTGTGGCGGCCTGCACGTCTCCTGGCGCCCGGGCCAGGTGGTGCTCATCAAGGACCACTTGAACCTGACCTTCGAGACGCCCCTGGAAGGGGCCGCGTTCGTTGACCTCACGGACCTGTACACCCCGCGCCTGCGCGACCTGGCCCGCGCCGTCGACCCGACCCTGCCCGAGGGGGTCTACGCCCAGTTCCGGGGCCCCCAGTATGAGACCCCCGCCGAGGTGCGCATGGCCGGCATCCTCGGTGCCGACCTGGTGGGCATGTCCACCACCATGGAGGCCGTCGCCGCCCGCCAGGCCGGCCTGGAGGTGCTGGGCCTTTCGCTGGTGACCAACCTGGCCGCCGGCATCTCGCCTACGGCCCTGTCCCACGAGGAGGTGCTTGAGGCTGGAGCCGCCGCCGGTCCCGTCATCTCTGAACTGCTGGCCCGGATCGTCAGGACCGTCTAGCCCTCGCCCGCCGGCCCAGGAGACCACAGACACCCACCGCCGGTTGAGGAGGCCGCAGGCCGTCTCGAAACCAAGGTTCAGACAACCAGAAGGAGCACCATGACCTCGCTCTTTGACCAAGCCCGACAGTGGATCGCCGACGATGTGGACGCCGCCGACCAGGTCGAACTGGGCGCACTGCTGACAGACGCCATGGCCGAGACTCCGAACGAAGGGCAGCACCTGGCCGAACTGCGGGACCGCTTCGTCGGCACCCTCCAGTTCGGCACCGCGGGCCTGCGCGGGGCGATGGCCGCCGGGCCGAACCGGATGAACCGCGCCGTGGTCATCAAGGCGGCTGCCGGGTTGGGAAACTACCTGCTGGGGGCGACTCCCGCCGGGGCCCCGCCCAAGGTGGTGATCGGCTTTGATGCGCGGCATCACAGCGTGGACTTCGCAGAAGACTCCGCCGCCGTGCTGACGGCCCTGGGCTGTGAGGTCTCCCTCCTGCCCGCGCCACTGCCGACCCCGCTGCTGGCCTTCCTGGTCCGCCATCTTGCGGCCGATGCCGGCGTGATGGTCACGGCCTCCCACAACCCGGCGGCGGACAACGGCTACAAGGTGTACCTGGGCGGCCGCATCGTCACCGACGCAGGCCAGGGCGCCCAGATTGTGCCGCCGTATGACGGGTTGATCGCCGCCGAGATCGCCAAGATTGGGGCGGCCAACCAGGTGGAGCGCGCTACCGGCGGTTGGACCGTGCTGGGTAGCCAGGCGGTTGACGACTACGTCGCGGCGGTGCTGACCCTGAACGATTCCGCCCCGCGAGCCCTCCGAATAGTCACCACCTCCATGCATGGGGTGGGGGCCACGACGCTGGAGCGGGTCCTGGCCCTCGCCGGTTTTGCCGACGTCACCCCGGTGGCCGAGCAGCGCAATCCTAACCCGGACTTCCCGACCGTCGCCTTCCCCAACCCGGAGGAAAAGGGCGCCATCGACCTGGCGATCGCCAAGGCGAGGGAGGTCGGCGCGGACCTGGTGCTCGCCAACGATCCGGATGCCGACCGCTGCGCCGCCGCCGTCCCGAACCCACGGGCTGAGGGCCCTTCGACGAGCCCAGGGGAACCGGCTTGGCGGATGCTGCACGGCGACGAGGTGGGGGCGCTCCTGGGCTGGGCGGTGTCCCGAAGGCTTGAGGGAACTCCTCGCGACGGCGCCGAGTCCGCCCCCGCATCGCACGCGGCCTCGTCTCCGCCCGCGTTGGCGAACTCGATTGTGTCCTCGCGTCTGCTCTCGCGGATCGCCGCGGATCACCGCTTGGACTATGCGGCAACCCTGACCGGCTTCAAGTGGATTTCGCGCACGCCGGGGCTGGTGTTCGGCTATGAGGAGGCCTTGGGCTACTGCGTGGACCCGGCGCATGTACGCGACAAGGACGGCATCTCGGCCTCGCTGCTGTTGGCCCAGTTGGCCAACTCCCTGCGCGCCGAAGGGCGAACCCTGATCGATCTCCTGGACGACCTGGCCAGGCGTTACGGCCTGTACCTGACGGATCAACTCTCGGCCCGTTTCTCGGACCTATCGCAGATTCCCGCCACGATGGCCCGCCTGCGCCAGGCGCCGCCGGCCACCCTGGGGGACGCTACGGTCACCTCGGTGGTGGACCTCTCTGCGGGGTCGGCAGACCTGCCCCCGACCGATGGTGTGATGCTGTTGTGTGCCGACGACTCCCGGGTGATCGTCCGCCCGTCGGGCACGGAGCCGAAGGTCAAGTGCTACCTGGAGGTGATCCGCCCGGTTTCATCGGGCGCAGACTTCGCTGGCCTCACCGCAGTGCGCGCCGAGGCCAGCACCGCCCTGGAGGCGATCAAGGCCGACATGACGGCCGCCCTGGGGCTCTAGCACTTTCTCGATGAGGGGGATCCTGAGTCGTCCCTCCCTGCCGGCACGTCCGTCTAGTCGCAATCGTCGCAGGCGCCGGTGGCGGGCAGCTGGGTGAAGCAGGAGGGGCAGACCGCTGCGGGGCGTTCCGTAGCGCCGCGTGCCCGCACGGTGCGGGTGCGCTCTCCAGAGCCCAGGGAGCGCGCGGGCTTGGCCGGGCGTGAATCATTGGAGTGCCGGGGCGCCGCGATCCGTCCCCCCGGGGCGGTCGGCGCAAACCCGGCCTTCTTCAGAAAGTGGGCCGCCGTCGAGGTGTCCTTGAACTCCTCCGCGGTGGCGATGTGCCCGGTGGCGAAACGGTGCGCCACCCCGATGATCGCGCGCGAATCGTAGGTGGTGCCCTCGTACGTGAACGTCTCCCGCGGGAACGCGGTCAGGCCGTACACGGACAGAAAGTTCTCCGCCCCCCGCTCGTCACATTCAGCGATGGCCCGCAAGATGTGCTGCCGAGTGATCGAGGAGAACGTAGCCATGCCCCCATGAAATCATCGGGGGCCGCTCCCACGCAAACGAGCGACCAGCCCCACTGGCACTGTCCGCGACGCATCTGAGCATAGCGGAGTCGGCCTCGCCCGGGCCACCCCCGCGAGGCAACTGGAACTTCGCGGGATGGGCCTTGCTCTGGGACCCCCGCCGGTCAGCACCCCACTGACCGAAGCCCCGCTGGTTGAGGGCGCGCGAAGCGTGCGTCTCGAAACCAAGGGGCCTAGATTTCTAGGTTGTCCAACATCTCGGAGACCAACGCCGCAATCGCCGAACGCTCCGAGCGCACCAGGGTGACATGCGCGAACATCGGATTGCCCTTCAGCTTCTCGATCACCGCCACCACCCCGTCATAGCGGCCGACCCGCAGGTTGTCCCGCTGGGCCACATCGTGGGTGAGGACCACCCGCGAGTTCTGGCCGATGCGAGACAACACCGTCAGCAGCACGTTGCGCTCCAGCGACTGGGCCTCATCGACAATCACGTAGGCGTCATGCAGGGAGCGCCCGCGAATGTGGGTCAACGGCAACACCTCAAGCATGTCGCGGGCGATGACCTCATCGAGCACATCCTTGGAGACCAACGCCCCCAGGGTGTCAAACACCGCCTGCGCCCAAGGGTTCATCTTCTCCCCCTCGGTGCCGGGCAGGAAGCCAA
>WRIF01000187.1 GCA_009782865.1 Promicromonosporaceae bacterium | reverse complement strand
GAGGCTATTGACGCCGCCCGCGCGGAGAACGCGGCCGACGTGGCCGGGTGGACGGCCCGGCTCGACGCCGCTGAGCAGGCCACCGAGGACGCCACCGGCGAGGTATTGCGGTTGGAGGCAGAGGTTACCGCGCTCACCGAGTTGAACCGGCAGATGGCCGAGGATGCGGAGGCCACCGCGAGCCAGTTGGCGCAGTCACGGGAGGCAGCCGACACGGCACGGATAGAGGCCACCGGGCATCAGCAGCAAAACGCGGTACTAATCGCCAAGTTGGATACGCTGCAAGCGAGTTTCGACGCGCTTCTAGCGCAGATGGGCGCCAAGGCAGAACCCAAGGCCCGCCGGACACCAAAGCCAAAGGTGGAGCAAGAGCAGGAACCGGACGACGGCCCGGAGCAGACGGAAACAATAGACGACTTTATTTGATTAGTTTTTTGGGCCTATTTAGCATCACCGGGTGCCAGCCCCCGCGCCGCCGCTACCCGAGGGCGCGCTAATCCCCGAAACTGGGGTGGTCCTCAGACCCACGAGGCTAACAATGTTTGGAAAGGAATTGTGGAGTGATTACGGGAACTATGGTGCAAACGGAGAGAAAAGGCTTATTGGACTTTGATCTAGAGCGATGTAGAGCAAAACATTGCTTTCGGTTAGCACGATACCAGTTCCAATATGTTAGCCCGACTGGTAAAAAATGGACGGATTACGGATGTCGGAGACATAAGGACGAACGCCTAGAGCATGGGATACAGCATTTCCAGGCGACCGCAACCCTATGCGGTGTCAAGGAACATGATGGACTGGTATTACCAAATCCCGATGATATACCCGACGACGTGAACTAAACAAATTTCTATTTGGAGGCATTTGGGACCTATTTAGCATCACCGCGCGCCAGGCGCCGCGGCACTACTTCAGTACACGCTAAAGCGCCCCAAAGCTGGGGGCATGACCACAACAACACCCCCGGCCACTCCCAGCCTGAGCCGCGCCGAACGGATACGACAGGCTGCCCTGGCTTCGGCTGCCGCGCTGCCCACTCCTGACGGAGTGGGCGTACCGCGCGGCGGGTTCGCCCCTACGCGACGGCCCGCCGTGGCCCCCGTGGTGGGGCCACGCGCTCCGCCGCCACTACGTGGCGAAGCCCCGGCACCGCAGGTCAACGTGCCCGCCGCGCCACGCGCGAGCAAGCCGTTGCCCCGCGCCACCGGGGCCCACATGTCCGCGCGCGGCGCCGCCCCCCGGACGCCCGGCCATGTGGAGCAAGATATGCCGACCGGGGGCGCTACCGCGCGCCCCGTCGGCCATCTTGCCCCGGCGGCGCTGCGCTTGCCTGGGGAGGCCGCACCTGTGGCGGGTACGGCACCGACTCACCGGGAGTCGGACGCCCAGCCCACGGTGCCGGGCGCACGGGCCGTCATTGACGGCCCAACGGTGTCGGTGCCGTCTAAACGGCGCGCCCCCAAGGCGGACAAGGTTATCTTGTCCTCACCCCGGCGTACCGTCGAGTTCTCCATCAGACTGACCCCGGACGAGCGCGACGCCTGGCACGCCGCCGCCCAGGCCGCGGGATCGTCCTCAACCGCCGCCTATTTCCGGGATATTGGTAACGCCCATATCGAGGGCCGGAAAATCCAGGAGCCTGACCCTAATATTTTGGCCTTGTTGCATGAGTGGCAGCAAATCGGCAAAAACCTGAACCAAATTCCGCTTGGGATAAACCGCGCCAACCTGATCGGTAGTCCGGTTCACCTTGAACAAATTGCGGGCCATTTGGCCGTTATCCGGGGCGTCATTGACAACGACCGGGACACCTTGGCGGCAGCCGCATGATCGTCAAAATTGGGCACGGCAACAATCCCAGGGGATTGGCAATTTACCTGCATGGCAAGGGCAACCATAACGAGCATGTATATCAGGGCCGTGTAGGCGGCGCGGTTATCGGAGGCACCGCCGGGACAATTGGGGACCGTACTGGAAAGTCCTGGGCGAGGGAGTTCGACCAGGCCGCGAAACTCCGGCCCGACACCAAGGGCCGCGTCTACCACATGTCCATCAGGAACCACGACCAGGACAGGGTTCTCACCGATAGGGAGTGGAGCCAGATCGGCGCCAGGTTCGCGGAGAAAATGAGTTTCCAAAACCACCCTTACGCGGTGGTACGGCACGCTGACAGCCACGTCCATATCGCGGTGTCGCGCGTGGATTTCACCGGCCACGTCTGGAACCACAGCCAAGATTTTCGCAAGGCCCGTGCCCTGAGCCGCGCCCTGGAAAAGGAGCTTGGGCTGACCAGCACCAGGGAGCATTCCCAGGTGCGGGCCATCACCCGAGGCGAGTACCGGCACGCGGAAAACTCCGGGTTGACCCCGGCCCAGCACCGTAGTCAGCTTGCCCAAGTGGTACGGCAGGCCCGCGACGACGCCCAGGGCCAAGGTAGAGAGGCCTTTGAGCGGAATCTGGCAGCCGCCGGGATCGAGTGCCGCGCCAACGTTGCCAAAACCGGGAGGGTGTCCGGGTACGCGTTCCGGGCCGCTGGGGACGACACCGCGCCCTGGCTCAAGGCGTCCCAGCTTCACAAGGAACTGGCCTGGGGTCAGACCCAGATGATCCTGGACGGCCCAGAACGATCCCATACCCCGACGCCCCGCGAGCGGGACAACCAGAACGCTCCGGAGAGGCACCCCAACCACGCTCAGCCCGGCCTGCTGGTAGGCGCCGGACGGGTGATCGCCACGAGCCGCGACGGCCACACTCTGGAGGATTTGGCCGGCCACGCTGGCAGGAAGATGGGCCAGCGATTGGCCACCGCAATTTTCCGGGCTGCCCCGACCTGGGGTAGCCCGGAACAACAAACCGAAATGGAGAGAGACTGAATATGAAAGCTAATAATGATCCCGTTGCCGTGGTGCCACCCCAAGGCGCGTTAGAGGGATTAGTGGGGAATTTGCATCGGCAATGGTCAAGGGAGGGAGAAGACAAGGGTTTTTCCGTGACCGCGTTACTTTTCAACACGTTACCGCTACTAATTTTTGCCTTCTGGATGATAATATTCCCCCGCTTCCCGCTCAATTTGTCCAAAATGGCCGAGCTGATCCCGCAAGCTGCCAAGGTGGCGGCGCTGGCGATCCCCGCCGTCCTCCTGGTGGTGACTGTGGTGACGGCACGGCGAGACAAGCGCCAGGGGCGCCGTCTGCTCCGGCACCTATCCAACGGGCAAAGGGTGGTGATGTGGCTGGTGTCGCTGCCATTCGCCCTGACCTACACCACCACCTACCTGATCGCCCGCCGTGGGCGGCACACCCGTAAGCCCAAACCCAAGGAAAGGGTCATCACCCTGGCCGAGCTCCGGGACGACTTCGTGGAGAAACACGGCCACCTGCCCGGCCCAGTACTTGGCTTCCGAGGTGGCGAAATGGTCACCGGGCACCCGAACCAATCAACCCTCGTTATCGGTTCCACCCGAACGGGGAAAAGCACCGCGTGCATCATCCCATCCATTTGGATGGCCGCGGGCTTCGCCCTGGTCACCACCACCAAGACGGATCTAATGATTGCAACTTGGGAGCAACGAGCCAAACTAGGCCGCGTGTGGCTATTCGACCCCAAAGGAGAGGAGTTGCTTACCGGGAGCGTGCGGCGGATCAGGTGGTCGCCCCTGGTCAGCATCAAGAAAACGCGGTATGACGATCCTGGCACCTGCGAATGGGACAAGGCGCTGACCGTGGCCTACACTATGCGTGACGCTGACAAGTTTGGTGGCACTAATGGCGGCGACGGCGGCTTCTTCGTCGGCATGGCCGGTGACCTCCTGGCCTCCCTGCTGTACGCGGCACACCTGGCCGGGGAGGACATGGGAATCGCCGCCATTTGGTCGGACTCCATCGAGTCTGAGGAAACTAGGGATCAGATCAGCGAGATTTTGGGGGAGGCCGCCAGAAGTGGCCAAAACTCAGGGGCCGCCAGGGCATTGATAAAATTCAGTGACCACTATAACACATCAGAGAAAACAAGGGCCGGGATAAACTCATCTGTCAAAAGCATTTTGCGGCTCTACAATTTTGAAAGTGCCTGCGATGTGGCGAAAAGTCCAAACTTTGACCCGGAGGAGGCAATCAGACGCAGGGACGATAGTGGGAACCTGACACCGGACACGGTTTACACCACCAGCCCTGCATCAAAACAGGCCTTGTACGGGCCGGTGATCGCCGCATTTATCGAGACGATGAAAGAGGCGGTTTACCGGCAGCACGCCCGCGCCGAACTTGGCCTAGAGCCACGCCTGCCGAACAACCTCTTCGTTTTCGATGAGATGTCCACCACCGCCCCAATAGACATGGCCGGCCTGGTAAGCCAGTCCGGGGGCCAAAACTTGACCGTTATGGGAACCATAATTTCGCTTAAGCATGCGGAAATGGCCTACGGCCCCG
>WRIF01000186.1 GCA_009782865.1 Promicromonosporaceae bacterium | reverse complement strand
CTTGCAATCCACGCACGGGTCGGTGAGCGAGAAGCCGCCACCGCCGCCGCGCGAGACCTGGCCGGTGCCGACACAGGTCGGGCACACCCGCGGCGTGCCGTTCTTGTCGCCGGTGCCCGAGCAGGCCTTGCAGGGCGCCTGCGAGGACATCCGCAGCGGGACCGTGGCCCCGTCGACGGCCTCGGTGAAGCTCAGGCCGTCCAGCTTCATCAGGAAGGCGAAGGCGTCGCCGGACTCGCCACAGCCAAAGCAGTGGAAGCGGCCGACGCCCGGGCGCACGGTGAACGACGGCGTGCGCTCATCGTGGAAGGGACACAGGCCCTTGAGCGAGCCCACGCCGGCGGTCTTGAGCGTCACCTGCGCCGAGACCACGTCCTCGATGCGCACGCGCTCGCGGACCGCGTCGATGTCCTCCCGCTTGATCAGGCCCGACATTCGCCCCCCATTCTGGCGTGCCACCGGGCGGCCGAGAGGTCGGTCAGCGAGGCAACCTGGTCGATGACTACCCGCAGGCGAGAGGCGTCGTCATCCGCCTGCGCGTGCCAGTCGGCGAACGGCCGCTCCAGGGCGGGCGGTCCGGCCTCGACTAGCCGGGCCACCAGCTCGTGCAGCAGGGTGCGCTGCTGGGCGGCCTGCGGGTCGGCGGCGCGCGGGGCCATCACGTACGCCACGGCGACGGCCTTGAGCGCCACTATCTCGGCCCGGGCTGCCTCCGGCACCACCAGCTGCGCCTCGTAGCGGCGGTGCGGTCCCGGCCCATACTCGGCACAGGTCGCGTCGAAGGCCGCGGTGGTCAGGCGGCTGATCAGGGAGGAGGTCATGTCCTTCAGGCCCGCCAGCGCCCGCAGCGATCCGTCAAACGCGATGCTCGGCAGGTCGGCCGCCTGGAGGCGCAGCAGGGCGGCGCGGATGTCGGCGCCGGCAGCCTCGGTGGCGTACCAAGAGGCGGCGGCCTCCACCACCCGATCGACATCCAGGCGGGCCAGGTCGATCGAACCGGCCTGCACCCCGTCCTCGACGTCGTGGACGCTGTAGGCGATGTCGTCGGCCAGGTCCATCACCTGCGCCTCCAGGGAGCGCTGTCCGGCAGGGGCGCCAGCGCGCAGCCAGGCGTAGACCGGGACGTCGTCGGCGTAGAAGCCGAACTTCGCCGGGTTGTCGGCGGCGCCCCACGGGTACTTGACGGTGGCGTCCAGGGTGGCCCGGGTGAGGTTAAGTCCGGCGCCAACTACCTTGGGTTCCAGGCGGGTGAGCAGGCGCAGGGTCTGGGCATTGCCCTCAAACCCGCCGATCTCGGCGGCCGCCTCCGCCAGCGCCGCCTCCCCGTTGTGGCCAAACGGCGGGTGGCCAAGGTCGTGGGCGAGGCAGGCGGCGTCCACCACGTCAGGGTCGCAGCCGAGTACCCGGCCCAACTCTCGGCCGATCTGGGCCACCTCCAGGGAGTGGGTGAGGCGGGTGCGGACAAAGTCATCGACCCCCGGGGTAAGCACCTGCGTCTTGGCGCCCAGGCGGCGCATGGCCGCCGAATGCACGATGCGCGCCCGGTCGCGTTCAAACGGCGTGCGACGGTGACTCTTGGGCGGCTCGGTCACCCACCGGGCTACGTCGTCGAGGTACACACGTTGATCTTAGGCTAGACGCCAGACACCAACCGCGGGTCCGTCCGCGGCCAGCCGCAATCCGTCGCCGGTGACCGTCAACTGTGGGGTGCCGGCGACCTGACCGCCGTACAGCAGTTCGGGCGGCTCGGTGCCAAGCACCCACTTGGGCAGGGTCTCCCCCGCCCACTCGTCGCGGGCCACCACCACGAGCAGGCGCTCCCCCTCACACTCGCGCAGGTAGGCAAGGGCGTCATCGGCGGCAATCGCCCAGCGCAGGCCGCCGGTGGCCAGGGCGGAGCGCCCCGCCCGCAGCCGCGACAGGCCGCGGAACACCGCGTGGGTGTCGGTCTCCCAGGCGGCTCCGCCGGAGGGAATCTGCTCCCAGGGCATGCAGGTGCGGGAGTGTTCGCCATTGGAGCCGGTGGCGCCGCCCTCGTCGCCCTGGAACATCATCGGGGTGCCGAGGTAGGTGAACATCAGGGTCGCGGCCAGTTCGACGTTCGCGGCCGAACCGAGGCGGGTGCGCACCCGCGGGGTGTCGTGGGAGCCAATGTTGTTCCACTGGGCGGCGGCCACCTGCCACGGGACGCGGGCAAAGAAGTCGCGCATCGCGGCGACCATCGCCTGGCCGGTGATCCGTTGGAAGGCGATGGGCAGGCCAAAGTGCTGCGGGTTGTTGGTGGTGGGGTCGCCCAGCCAGGCCCAGACGGGCCGGGAGAACCCGGCGTAGTTCATTGCGGCGTGCCAGCCGTCGCCGGGCAGATCGGAGGCGTAGTCGAAAAAGTGCTCCGCGATCACCGCCGCCTCGGGATTTAGGCCGCTCATCGTCTGCCGGAACAGCCGCGAGATTTCTACCGTCTGGTCGTGGCGAGCGTAGCGGCCGGTCATGTTGGCCACATCCACCCGCCAGCCGTCCAGGCGGTAGGGGGCCTTGAGCCAGTGGGCCATCGCCGAGTCTTCCCCGGTGATCATGGCCCGGCGCACGTACTCCGAGCGCCAGTCGAGCTTGGGCAGCGAGTGATGGCCCAGCCAGGAGACGTAGCCGGGCATGTACTTCGGATGAATGTCCGCCCCCTGGGCGGGCACGCCGTCGGCGCCGGCCCACAGGAACAGGTTGTGTTCTGGGCTGGTCGGGTAGTTGAGCGCCCGCTGGAACCACTCGTGGGCCACGCCGCAGTGGTTGGTGGTCAGGTCGCCCATCACCTTGAGGCCGCGGGCATGGGCGGCGGCGGTCAGGCGGGCCAGGGCCGCGTCTCCTCCGAGGAGGGGCGCCACCGAGTGGAACGTCGAGGCGTCGTACCGGTGATTCGAGCGGCCCGGGAAGAAGGGGGTCAGGTACAGCGTCTGGACGTGGAGGTCCACCAGGTGGTCTAGGTGTTCGATCACGCCGTCAAGATCGCCGCCGGCCACCTGTCGGGCCGTCAAGGGAGGCAGGGGGGCCGGCTCGGCACCCCATGGCAGGGGGGTCGCCCAGTCGGGAAGCGGCCGGTGATCGGCGGCGGCCGAGCGGGCGAAGCGGTCGGGGAAGATCTGGTAGGCGGTCCCGGCGGTCAGCCAGGCGGGAGGCGACGGGGCGGCGGTGACCCGGAAGTCGGCGGCGTCGCCCACCTCGCGGCTGTGGACCCCCTGCCCGTTGAGCCACTGGTAGCCGCCGGGGATCGCCGGCGTCTCCAGCAGGAAGCGGTACTCGGTGGGCTGGTTGTGGAACACCAGGTCGGCGACGTAGGTGTCTTGATGCTCCCCGGGGCGCTTCAGCCGCGCCCGGACCAGGCGTGGCTCGCCGTCGCGCACCGTCCGCAACCACACGCCCTTGACCCCGGCGGCGTGGGGCACGCGCACCTTGACGGAGATCACGTCGCCCTCGTCATAGACCCCCGGTGTCACGTGGGCGGCACTGCCGTCATGGTAGGGCTGCAGGAGCAACGTCATGGGCAGAGCCTAGTGGGGTAGGCGAGGGATGTGTGCACCGGCCCGCTATCTGGGGCCGCGATTTTGCCGGCGTACCGTCCCGCGCGGCCCGCGGGCACCGTAGGGTATAGCGCGTGTCCCTGCGCGATGACGTTGCCCCCGAAGTCACCTTCGAGTCGACCACCACCTTCGTGACCCCGGCGCGCGGCCTGTCGGCCGCCCAGGTGGCCGAGCGCGAGGCCGCCGGCCTGACCAACGATCCGGGCCGACGCGAGGGCCGCACGTTCGGGCAGATTGTCCGCGCCAACGTGTTCACCCCCATCAATGCGATTCTCTCCGTGCTGCTCGCGGTGATCTTGGCGACCGGCCGATGGACCAACGCCCTCTTCGGGTTTGTGATCCTGTCCAACTCGGTGATCGGCATCATTCAAGAACTCCAGTCGCGCCGCGTGCTCGACAAGCTGGCGGTCCTCAACCAGCAGCCGGTGGCCGTCGTGCGCGAGAGTGAGGTGGTGCTGCTCGATTCCGACCGGGTGGTGCTGGACGAGCTGATCCAGGTCAAGTCCGGGGACCAGGTTCCCGCCGATGGCCTCATCCAGGGCGCCGACGGGCTGGAGGTGGACGAGTCACTGCTCACCGGCGAGAGCGACCCGGTTCCCAAGCAGCCGGGGGACGCCATGAAGTCGGGCTCCATCGTCGTCGCCGGCCAGGGACGCTTCCAGGCCACCGCCGTCGGGGCGGACTCGTATGCCGCGCGCGTCACCGCCGACGCCCAGCGCTTCTCGCTGACCCACTCCGAGCTGCGGGCCGGGACCGACCGGCTGCTCAAGGTGATCGCACTCATCATGGTGGTGGTCGCCCCCCTGATCGTCTGGCGACAGTTCGCCTCGCCGGACAACCCCGGCTGGCGGGAGGCCAT
>WRIF01000185.1 GCA_009782865.1 Promicromonosporaceae bacterium | reverse complement strand
CGGGGTGGCGGTGTGCAGCACCTCAGCGAGGCCGATCCTGGTCAGTTCGCGGGCGCGCATCCCCCGCAACGCCTGTACCGCCTGGGCGGGTCCGGCATGCCGCTCGACCATGGAGTCGGCCCTGGCCTGCATCAGGGGCAGGGGGCGGGGGCCGAGGTCAACCTGCTCGTCTAGCCAGCGCACCGCCTCCGGGCTGCGTTCGATGCCCGCCGCCAGGAAGGCCGAAGAGGAAAGTACCCTGGTCAGACGCTGGGCGGCGGCGCCCGAGTCGCGCAGCAGTTTTAGGTACCAGGGGGCGGCGCCGACGGCCTCGGACAGGCGGCGGAAGGCCAGCAGGCCAGCATCGGGGTCGATGCCCTCGGCAAACCATCCGAGCAGCACCGGCAGGAGGCGCCGCTGGATGGCCGCGGTGCGGCCGGTCCCGGCGGTCAGGGCCGCGATGTGCTGCAGCGCACCTTCGGGGTCGGCGAAGCCAGCGGCGGCCAGGCGCTGCCGGGCCGCGCTCGGGGCCAGGGTGATCTCCCCGGGGCTCAGGCGGGCGTACTGGGGCAGCAGGGGCGAGAAGAACACCGTGTCGCGGTGTCCCCTGATGCGGCGCCGCACCAGCGCGAGGCGGGCACTGAGCGTAGGCACATCGGAGCGCAGGCAGCGGGCCAGGCGACGCAGGCCGGCCTCGGTATCCGGCAGCAGGTGGGTGCGCCGCAGCCGGTGCAACTGGAGGCGGTGTTCGAGCAGGCGCAGGAAGCGGTAGTCCTCGGCAAGCTCTGCCGCGGTAGGGCGGGCCAGGTAGCCGCCCTGGGCGAGGGCCTCCAGGGCGTCGAGGGTGGAGCGCAGGTGGAGGGAGGCGTCGGTGCGACCGTGCACCAGCTGCAGCAGCTGCACGGGGAACTCCACATCGCGCAGGCCGCCCTGGCCGAGCTTGAGGTCGCGCTCCGCCTGGGCCGGGGGTAGGTGCGTCACCACCCGGTGGCGCATGGCCTGGACATCGGAGACGAGTCCAGGACGCTCCACGGCTGTCCAGACCAGGTCACCGACCCCGGCCGTGAACGCCTCCCCGAGGGCGGCATCGCCGGCCAGGGGCCGCGCCTTGAGCAGTGCCTGAAACTCCCAGTTCTCGGCCCACTTGCGGTAGTAGTCCAGGTAGCCGTCGAGGGGACGAACCAGGGGGCCGGCCTTGCCCTCGGGCCGCAGCGCGGTGTCGAGCTCCCACAGGCTGGAGCAGATGGCGGCGCAGCGGGCGGCCAGCCGGGTGGCGTCCTGTAGCTCTGCGGGGGTGGCGCCGGCGGCCGCGACGAACATGACATCGACGTCGGAGAGATAGTTGAGTTCCCGGCCGCCGGCCTTGCCCATGCCGATCACCGCCAGGGGCACCTCCGTGCCAAGTTCGGTGCGGGCGATGTCGAGGGCGGCCTGGAGGGCGGCGGCGGCGAGGTCGGACAGGGCGGCGGCCACGCTGGGCAGCCCCGCCTCCGGATCGGCGGCCAGCAGGTCGTCGGCCGCGATGCGAGCCAGGGCCAGGAGGTAGGAACTCCGAAAGTCCCCGACGCTGGCCGTCACCTCTTGGCTCACGCCGAGGCCGGGGAGTTCCAGCTCCCCAATCCGGGCCGGGTGCCGCAACAGAAACTCCCCCAGGGGCGCCGACGCCCCCAGCACCGCCAGGAGGCGCCGCGAGGGCGACGCCGCCGGGGAGGGCGACACCTCTGCTAGCCGCACTAGGGCCAGCAGGGCGAGGTCCGGGTCGGCAACCTCTCCCAGGGCCGCCAGCGTGTGGTCGTCATACCCCGCCTGCCGCCACAGCGGTTCGGCGCGCGCCACGTCTACCAGCCCGACGCCCCGCAGGCGGGCGGCGAGGGTCTGCGACCGGGCGGCGGCCCCCGCGCCGGTCACGGCACCGGGCGCAGCGCCCGCCACAACTCCCGCCACAACGCCCGTCACAACGTCCCGAGGAAGCGGGCGCGCTCGTAGGGGGTGACCTGGGAGCGGTACTCGCGGCATTCGGCGCGCTTGTTGGCGAGCACATAGCGAAAGACGTGCTCGCCCAGGGTGTCCGCCACCAGCTCCGAGCGCTCCATCACGTCGATGGCGGCGTCAAGCGAGCGGGGCAAGGGCTCAATGCCCATGGCGCGGCGTTCGCCGTGGGTCAGCTCCCAGACGTCGTCCTCGGTGGCCTCGGGCAGTTCGTAGCCCTCGGTGATGCCCTTGAGCCCGGCGGCGAGGATCACGGCGAAGCCGAGGTAGGGGTTGACCGCAGAGTCGAAGGCCCGGTACTCGATGCGAGTTGAGGCGGCCTTGTCCGGCTTGTGGGCGGGCACGCGCACCAGCGCGGAGCGATTGTTGAGGCCCCAGCACACGAACGAAGGCGCCTCCGCCCCTCCCCACAGGCGCTTGTACGAGTTGGTGTACTGGTTGGTGATCGCCGTGATCTCGGCGGCGTGGGTGAGCAGGCCGGCGATGAAGCGGCGCGCCACCTTGGACAGGCCGTGCTGGGCGCCCTGGTCGTGGAAGGCGTTGCGATCCCCCTCGAAGAGCGAAAGGTGGGTGTGCATGCCAGAGCCCGGCTGGTCGGCCAGCGGCTTGGGCATGAAGGTCGCCAACTGCCCCTGCTGGAGCGCAATCTCCTTGACCACCGTGCGGAAGGTCATCAGGTTGTCCGCGGTGGTCAGGGCGTCGGCCAGGCGCAGGTCGATCTCGTTCTGGCCGGGCCCGGCCTCGTGGTGGGAGTACTCCACCGCGATGCCCATCTCCTCGAGGCTGGAGATCGCGCTGCGGCGAAAGTCATGGGTCGAGCCGCGGGCCACGTGATCAAAGTAGCCGCCGGTGTCCACCGGCCGGGGCGGCGAGTTGGGGTTCTCCTGCGGTTCAAAGAGGTAAAACTCCACCTCGGGGTGGGTGAAGAAGGTAAAGCCAAGCTCGTCGGCCTTGGCCAGGGCGCGGCGCAGCACGTGGCGGGGGTCCGCGAGGGAAGCGGTGCCATCGGGGTTGGCGATGTCGCAGAACATGCGCGCGGTGTCCTGCTCGGCGCCCCGCGAGGGCAGCGCCTGGAAGGTGCCCGGATCGGGCCGCAGCACCATGTCGGCCTCGAAGACGCGCGTCAGGCCCTCGATGGCGGAACCGTCGAAGCCGACGCCCTCCCGAAAGGACACCTCCAGCTCCTCCCGCGTGATCGCCACGGACTTCAGCATCCCGAGCACGTCGGTGAACCACAGGCGGATGAACCGGATTCCCTGATCCTGGGCGAGGCGCAGCACACGTTCCTGGGCGGTGTTCATGGGTACATCTTGCCTGTCTGGCGCGCAGGCGGAGGGATTTGCGAGGAAAATTGGCTCATGTCACACATCGCGTTCGGCATCGACATCGGCGGTTCCGGAATCAAGGGGGCGCCGGTCGACCTGCGCAAGGGCAAGTTCGCCGCCGACCGGGTGCGGATTCCCACCCCCGAGGTGTCCACCCCAGACGCCATCGGTGCGGTGTTGGCCGAACTCGTGGGCTCCTTCAAGTTACCCAAGCGCTCCCCCCTCGGGGTGGCCTTCCCCGCGCCGATAGACCACGGCGTGGTGCGTTCGATCGCCAACCTGGACAAGTCGTGGGCCGGGGTGGACCTCGCCGCCCTCACGCGGGAGGCAACCGGCCATCCGACGGTGGTACTCAACGATGCCGATGCGGCGGGGCTGGCCGAACAGCGCTACGGCGCCGCCAGGGGCCGTCACCGGGTGGTGCTGCTGGTCACGCTGGGCACCGGCATCGGCTCGGCCCTGCTGGTCGATGGGGCGCTGGCGCCGAACACCGAACTTGGGCACCTGCAGATCGACGGCGCGGACGCCGAACTGCGGGCGGCGGACTCGGCACGGGAGCGCGAGGGCCTCGACATGGCCGCCTGGGCCGGCCGGCTGCAACGCTACTTCGAGACGGTCGAGGCGCTGCTCTCCCCCGAGGTGATCGTGGTGGGGGGCGGCATCTCAAAGAAGCACGCGGAGTTTCTGCCGCTGCTCAACCTGCGCGCCAAGATTGTGCCCGCCAAGCTGCGCAATGCCGCCGGGATCGTCGGGGCGGCTGCCGCCACCGCGATCAGGGAAGCGGGCTGAGCCCAGTTGGCCTGAGCTGGGCTGGACTGCCTGGGCTAGGCCGGGCCGAGCCGAGCCGGGTGCCCGCCTACGCGGCGGACACCAACTCCACGCCGGTGAGCGAAAGCACCGAATCCACGGCGGGGGAAATCTGCCGGAAGCGAACCTCAAGGCCCTCTTCCCGGCTGAGGGTGCTCAACTGCGCCAGAAACGCGATGCCAGACGAGTCGATGAACTGCACGTCCTCGGTGTCCACCACCACCGGCAGGTCCCGGGTCAGCGCGCCGGTCAACGCCTCGGAGGCTCGGGTGCGCAGCGTGGCGTCGATGTCGCCCCACATGGCGATCACCGTGCGGCCCGGTTC
Organism: Promicromonosporaceae bacterium; assembly: GCA_009782865.1. GTDB lineage: Bacteria > Actinomycetota > Actinomycetes > Actinomycetales > Cellulomonadaceae > Xylanimonas. The sequence goes on along the minus strand of WRIF01000185.1, from coordinate 24 downwards.
GGGCAGCAACTCGATACCACCGCT